>NZ_VIUJ01000013.1:0-206219 GCF_007993905.1 Pseudomonas sp. SJZ077 | reverse complement strand
GTCAGGCTGACGGTCGAGGTGTCGACGGTGTCGGTCACATCAGTGACCGCTGCCGCCGGGTCTTTCACCAGGTTCTCAAAGTTGCCGCCAGTGGCATCCTTGATGGTCGCTTCGACTTTCCCGGCATCTTTGTAGACGTCATCGGCTGGCGCCTTGACGGTCACGGAGCCGCTGGTGGCTCCGGCGGCGATGGTGATCACGGCACCGTTGCTCAGGTTCACGGTGACCGGCGTGCCAGCCGCGTTGGTCAGGTTGGCGGTGTAGACGATCGAACCGCCTTCAGCGACCGAATCAGTAGCGCTCAAGCTCAACGTCGTGGCGTCCGCGCTGTCGGTCACTTTGGTGACGACGGCGGAGCGGTCGGTGTCGAGTTTTTCGAAGTTGCCGCCCGTGCTCTCTGCAATCGCTGCCCGAACAGGCGAGGCGCCGGTGTAGACGTCATTTGGCACGGTGTACGGCGCCGAACCGCTGGACTCGCCAGCCTTGATGTTGATCACCAGACCGTTATTCAGGGTCACGGTCATGGCCGTGTCGGCAGGATGGCTCAACGTGGCGGTGTAGTTGATCTGACCACCTTCGCCGACGGTGCTCACATCGGCACTGAGCTTGAGCGTGGTGGTATCCACGGTGTCGTTGACGGTGGTGGTGTGCGTGGTTTTGCTGACGTCGAGTTTTTCGAAATTGCCGCCGTCGGTGCTGGCGATGCCAACGGTGATTTTGCTGCCGTCCTTGTAGACGTCATCGCTCGGCGCCGGAACGGTGATGAGGCCCGACTTGTCGCCGGCCTTGATCACGACGCTCTCGCCGTTGCTCAGTTTGACCGTCATGTCCGTGCCGGCGGCATTGCTGAGGTTGACGGTGTACGTGATGGTGCCGCCCTCGACCACGTAGTCGCTGGCGGTCATGGTCACTTTGGTGGTGTCCAGGGTGTCACTGATGGCGGTCGAGGTCGGGGTCTTGTCGGCGACCAGGCTCTCGTAATTGCCCCCCGTCACATCCTTGATGGCGTTGGTCAGCGGCTCGTGGCCGACCAAGGCATCGTTCGGCGCTTTGACGGTGATCGAGGCGTTACTTTCGCCGACCGCAATGGTGATTTTTTCGCCATTGGACAAGGTCACGACGACCGGCGAACCGGTGACCGGCGCGGTGACGGAAGCGGTGTAGACCACGTTGCCGCCTTCGGCGACAGAGGAAGTTGCAGTCAGGCTGACGGTCGACGTATTGATCGTGTCAGTGACTTCAGTAACCGCCGCTCCCGGGCTGGTGACCAGGTTTTCGAAGTTGCCGCCAGTCGCGTCTTTGATAGTCGCTTCGACTTTTCCGGCGTCTTTGTAGACGTCATCGGCTGGTGCCTTGACGGTCACGGAGCCGACCGTCGCGCCGGCCGCGATGGTGATCACGGCACCGTTGCTCAGGTTCACGGTGACCGGGGTGCCGGCAGCATTGGTCAACGTCGCGGTGTAGACAATCGAACCGCCCTCCGCGACCGAGTCGGTAGCGCTCAGGCTGACGGTGGTGGTGTCTGCGGAATCAGTAATCGAGGTGTCTGCCGACTTGCCGTCGATGTCCAGCTTCTCGTAGTTGCCACCCTTCGCGTCGTCGATTTTCACGCTCAGAGAACCACCGCCCGCCAATGCGTCGTTCGGCGCTATGAAGTTCACACTGGCGCTGCTCGAACCGACCGGAATGGTGATGGTCTGGCCGTTGGACAAGGTCACGACAACCGGCGAGCCGGTCACCGGAGCGGTAACGGACGCGGTGTAAACCACGGTCCCGCCTTCCGCCACGCTGCTGTTGGCCGTCAAGCTGACGGTCGAGGTATCGAGGGTGTCGGTAACGTCAGTCACTGCCGGAACAGTGCTTGGCACCAGGTTCTCGAAGTTGCCACCAGTCGCGTCTTTGATGGTCGCTTCGACTTTCCCGGCATCTTTGTAGACGTCATCGGCAGGCGCCTTGACCGTCACGGAGCCGACCGTCGCGCCGGCCGCGATGGTGATCACCGCACCGTTGCTCAGGTTCACGGTGACCGGGGTGCCGGCAGCATTGGTCAACGTCGCGGTGTAGACAATCGAACCGCCTTCCGCGACCGAGTCCGAAGCGCTCAGGCTCAGGGTGGTGGTGTCTTTGACGTCGGTCACCGAAGTCACCGCCGGGGTTTGATTCGCCACCAGGTTTTCGTAGTTGCCGCCGGTGGTGCCATCGATTTTCACGCTCAGCGAACCGCCGCCAGCCAAGGCGTCGTTCGGTGCAACAAAATTCACGCTACCCGAACTCGCACCGACCGGAATGGTGATGAACTGGCCGTTGGACAACGCCACTACCACCGGCGAACCGGTCACTGGTGCATTGACCGACGCGGTGTAAACCACGGTGCCGCCTTCGACCGTGCTGGCCGTGGCGGTCAGGGAGACGGTGCTGTTGTTGATGGTGTCGGTTACGTCGGTGACTGCTGGCGTCTTGTCTGCCACCAGGTTTTCGAAGTTGCCACCGGTGGTCTTGGTGATGCTGGCGTCGACTTTGCCAGCGTCTTTGTAGACGTCATCCTTGGGGGCGGCGAAGTTCACCGAACCGCTGGTGGCGCCCTTGGCGATGTTGATGACTGCGCCGTTGCTCAACGTAACGGTCATTGCAGTGCCAGCGGCATTGGTCAGGGTCGCGGTGTAGACGATCGAACCACCCTCGGCGACCGAACCGGTGGCGCTCAGGCTCAGGCCGGTGGTGTCGGTCGAATCGGTGACGGTGGTGACCGCCGGCGAAGAGCTGGTGACGACTTTTTCGAAGTTGCCGCCGTTGTGGCTGGCAATCGTTGCCTGGACTTTTCCGCCGTCGATGTACGGCGTATTGGCCGGTGCAGCGAAGTTCACCGAACCGGTGGTGGCGCCGGCGGCGATGTTGATCACTGCGCCGTTGCTCAACTTCACGGTCATCGCCGTGTCCGTCGGGTTGCTCAGGGTGGCGGTGTAGGTGATCTGGCCACCTTCGCTCACGGTGTGGCTGGCCGACAGGGACAGGGACGTCGTGTCCACCGTGTCTTTGACGGTGGTGCTCACTGACGTCTTGCTGACGTCGAGTTTTTCGAAGTTGCCACCGCTGGCGTCCGTCATCTTGACGGTGAGCTTGCCGGCATCCTTGTAGACGTCGTCGCTCGGCGCCGCGATGGTGACCGAACCGCTGGTCTTGCCGGCTTCGATGGTGATGGTCTCGCCGTTGCTCAGCTTGACGGTCACCGGGGTTTGCGCGGCGTTGGTCAGGGTCGCGGTGTAGGTGATGTGCGAACCTTCGAGCACAGACTTGTCAGCGCTGAGGGTCAGTTGTGTGGTGTTAGTGGTGTCGGCGACGTTGGTCACGGCCGGATTCGGGCTGGTGACCAGGTTCTCAAAGTTGCCGCCAGCGGCGTCCTTGATGGTGACTTCGAGTTTGCCAGCGTCTTTGTAGACGTCGTCTTTCGGCGCGTCGACGGTCACGGTGCCAGTGGTTTTACCAGCCGCAATGGTGATCACGGCACCGTTGCTCAGGGTCACGGTGACCGGAGTGCCGGCCGGATTAGTCAGGCTCGCGGTGTAAACGATCGACCCCCCCTCGTTGACGTTGCCGGTGGCAGTCAGCGACAGGGTGGTGGTGTCGACGGTGTCGGTCACGCTGGTGCTGACCGGGGTTTTATCGGCGACCAGGTTTTCGTAGTTGCCGCCACTGACGTTGGTGATCGAATTACTCACCGGCGCGTGGCCGCTCAGCACATCATTCGAGACCACGGCGTTGACGGTGCCGCTGCTGGCGCCGACCGCTATGGTGATGGTCTGACCGTTGGCCAGCGTCACGATCACAGGCGAGCCGGTGACAGGTGCGCCGACCGAGGCGGTGTACACCACGGTGCCGCCTTCAGCCACGGTGCTCGTGGCGGTCAGCGTGACGGTCGACGTGTCGAGGGTGTCGGTGACGCTGGTCACCGCTGCGGCCGGGTCCTTGACCAGGTTTTCGAAGTTGCCGCCAGTGGCATCCTTGATGGTGACTTCGACCTTGCCGGCATCCTTGTAGACGTCATCGGCCGGCGCCTTGACGGTCACGGAGCCGCTGGTGGCGCCGGCTGCAATGGTGATCACGGCGCCGTTGTTCAGGGTGACGGTGACTGGTGTGCCAGCCGCGTTGGTCAGGTTGGCGGTGTAGACGATCGAACCGCCTTCAGCGACCGAGTCGGTTGCTGTCAGGCTAAGCGTGGTGGTGTCCGCCGAGTCGGTGACAGAGGTGTCAGCCGACTTGCCATCGACGTCCAGCTTCTCGTAGTTACCGCCCTTGGCGTCGTCGATCTTGACGCTCAGGGAGCCGCCACCGGCCAAGGCATCGTTCGGCGCAACGTAGTTCACGCTGGCGCTGCTCGAACCGACCGGGATGGTGATGGTCTGGCCGTTGGACAAGCTCACGACAACTGGCGAGCCGGTCACTGGCGCAGTCACGGACGCGGTGTAAACCACGGTGCCGCCTTCGGCCACGGACGAAGTCGCAGTGAGGCTGACGGTCGAGGTATCAAGGGTATCGGTAATGTCAGTGACTGCCGGAACAGTGCTCGGCACCAGGTTTTCAAAGTTACCGCCAGTAGCGTCCTTGATGGTTGCTTCGACTTTGCCCGCGTCTTTGTAAACGTCATCGGCTGGCGCCGGAACGCTCACGCTGCCAGTGGTGGCACCCGCCGCGATGGTGATCACCGCGCCGTTCGACAGGTTTACGGTGACTGGTGTGCCAGCCGCGTTGGTCAGGTTGGCGGTGTAGACGATCGAACCGCCTTCAGCGACCGAATCGGTTGCTGTCAGGCTAAGCGTGGTGGTGTCGGCCGAGTCGGTGACCGAGGTGTCGGCCGACTTGCCATCGACGTCGAGCTTCTCGTAGTTACCGCCCTTGGCGTCGTCGATTTTGACGCTCAGCGAGCTGCCGCCCGCTAGGGCATCGTTTGGTGCAACAAAATTCACGCTACCCGAACTTGCGCCAACCGGGATGGTGATGGTCTGGTTGTTGGAGAGGGTCACCACTACTGGTGAACCGGTCACTGGTGCAGAGACGGATGCGGTGTAAACCACGGTGCCGCCTTCGGCCACGGACGAAGTCGCAGTCAGACTGACGGTGGACGTGTCGACGGTGTCGGTCACATCAGTGACCGCTGCCGCTGGGTCTTTCACCAGGTTCTCAAAGTTGCCGCCAGTGGCGTCCTTGATGGTCGCTTCGACCTTGCCGGCATCCTTGTAGACGTCATCGGTCGGTGCCTTCACGGTCACGGAGCCGCTGGTGGCGCCGGCGGCGATGGTGATCACCGCGCCGTTGCTCAGGGTGACGGTGACCGGAGTGCCGGCCGCGTTGGTCAGGTTGGCGGTGTAGACGATCGAACCGCCCTCAGCGACCGAGTCGGTTGCTGTCAGGCTGAGTGTGGTGGTGTCCGCCGAGTCGGTGACCGAGGTGTCCGCCGACTTGCCATCGACGTCGAGCTTCTCGTAGTTACCGCCCTTGGCGTCGTCGATTTTGACGCTCAGGGAGCCGCCGCCCGCGAGGGCATCGTTTGGTGCAACAAAATTCACGCTACCCGAACTTGCTCCGACCGGAATGGTGATGGTCTGGCCGTTGGACAAGCTCACGACAACCGGCGAACCGGTCACTGGCGCGGTGACGGACGCGGTGTACACCACGGTGCCGCCTTCAGCCACGGACGAAGTCGCGGTCAGGCTGACGGTCGAGGTGTCGATGGTGTCGGTGACGCTGGTCACCGCTGCGGCCGGGTCCTTGACCAGGTTTTCGAAGTTACCGCCAGTAGCGTCCTTGATGGTTGCTTCGACTTTGCCCGCGTCTTTGTAAACGTCATCGGCCGGTGCCTTGACGGTCACGGCGCCGCTGGTGGCGCCGGCGGCGATGGTGATCACTGCGCCGTTGCTCAGGGTGACGGTGACCGGCGTGCCGGCCGCGTTGGTCAGGTTCGCGGTGTAGACGATAGAACCGCCCTCAGCGACCGAGTCGGTTGCTGTCAGGCTAAGCGTGGTGGTGTCCGCCGAGTCGGTGACCGAGGTATCGGCCGACTTGCCGTCGACGTCGAGCTTCTCGTAATTGCCGCCCTTGGCATCATCAATCTTGACGCTCAGCGAGCTGCCGCCCGCCAAGGCATCGTTTGGTGCAACAAAATTCACGCTACCCGAACTTGCGCCAACCGGAATGGTGATGGTCTGGCCGTTGGACAAGCTCACGACAACCGGCGAGCCGGTCACTGGCGCAGTCACGGACGCGGTGTACACCACGGTGCCGCCTTCAGCCACAGTGGACGTCGCAGTCAGGCTGACGGTCGAGGTATCAAGGGTATCGGTAATGTCAGTGACTGCCGGAACAGTGCTCGGCACCAGGTTTTCGAAGTTGCCGCCGGTGGCGTCCTTGATGGTCGCTTCGACTTTACCGGCGTCTTTGTAAACGTCATCGGCCGGCGCCGGGACGCTCACGCTGCCAGTGGTGGCACCCGCCGCGATGGTGATCACCGCGCCGTTCGAAAGGGTGACGGTGACTGGCGTGCCAGCCGCATTGGTCAGGGTCGCGGTGTACAGAATCTGACCACCCTCAGCCACTTCGGTGGACGCCGACAGGCTCAGGCCGGTGTCGTCCTTCGAGTCGGTAATGGCGGTCAGCGCCGGGTCGGTGCTCGGAGTCAGTTGCTCGAAATTGCCGCCGGTGGTCCCGGTGATGGTGGTGCTGACGGTGCTGCCGTTGTTGTAAACGTCATTGTCCGCGGTATCGACGGTCACGCTGCCGGTGGTCTTGCCCGCTTCGATGGTGATGACCGAGCCATTGCTCAAGGTCACGGTCATCGGCGTGCCGGCCGGGTTGGTCAGGGTCGCGGTGTAAGTGATCTGGCCGCCTTCGACCACGGTGCCAGTGGCGGTGAGGCTCAGGCCGGTGTTGTCGACCGAGTCAGTAATGGTGGTGACCTCTGGCGTGGTGCTCGGAGTCAGTTGTTCGAAATTGCCGCCGGTGGTCCCGGTGATGGTGGTGCTGACGGTGCTGCCGTTGTTGTAAACGTCATTGTCCGCGGTATCGACGGTCACGCTGCCGGTGGTCTTGCCCGCTTCGATGGAGATGACCGAGCCATTGCTCAAGGTCACAGTCATCGGCGTGCCGGCCGGGTTGGTCAGGGTTGCGGTGTAAGTGATCTGGCCGCCTTCGACCACGGTGCCGGTGGCGGTGAGGCTCAGGCCGGTGTTGTCGACCGAGTCGGTAACGGTGGTGACCGCAGGTGTAGTACTCGGCACCAGGTTCTCGAAGTTGCCGCCGGTGGCGCCAGTGATCGTGGCGCTGACGGTGCTGCCGTTCTGATAAACGTCATTGGCCGCAGTGTCGACGTTCACGGTGCCGGTGGTTTTGCCGGCTTCGATGGTGATGGTCGAGCCGTTGGACAGGGTGACAGTCACCGGCGTTTGAGCCGGGTTGTTCAGTGTGGCGGTGTAGGTGATCTGGCCGCCTTCGGTGACCGTCGAACCCGCCGTCAGTGTGAGGGTGGTGGTGTCCGGCGAGTCGGTAATGGTGGTCACGGCCGGAGCCGGGTTTGGCACCAGGTTCTCAAAATTGCCGCCGGTGGCGCCGGTAATCGTGGTGGTGACCGTGCTGCCGTTGTTGTAGACGTCGTTGGCTGGAGTCGACACGTCGACGGTGCCAGTGGTTTTACCCGCATCGATGGTGATCGTCGACCCGTTGGACAGGGTGATGGTGACCGGTGTCTGCGCCGGGTTGGTCAATGTCGCGGTGTAAGTGATCTGGCCGCCTTCGGTGACGCTGGCGCCAGCGGTCAAGGTGACCGTTGTGGTGTCGACGGTGTCGGTGACTTGGGTCACGGCCGGTGTCGTCGGCGGGGTGACGGTGATGCCGTTGCCACCCGTGGTGCCGGTGACGGTCACGCTGATCTGGGTCGAGTCGTTATAAACAGTGTCGTTCGGCGCGAGCGGGACGTTGACGGTACCGGTCAACTGGCCGGCCTGAATCACGATCACCGAGCCATTGGACAGGGTGATGGTCAGGTCGGTCAGCGGCGCCTGGGTCAGGGTCGCGGTGTAAACCAGTACGCCACCGGCCTCGGTGATGCTCGGCGTGGCGCTCAGGCTCAAGGTCGATTCGCGCTGTACGTTGGCGCTAGTGTCAGCCGTCTGGCCACCGGTGGTGAGTTGTGCCGCCTGCGCCGCAGTGCTGAGGCCCGCGGTCGGGAAACCAATGGTCGGGTCTACCCGGCCAGCGGTTGCATCCAGCATCACGAAGCTGTGACCGCCACCCGCCGCACCGCCCGTGCCCGCAGCGGTAGGGCCGGCTGCGGTGGCTTCGAGTTCAGTGGTCGGGTCGGCACCGGCAACGATGGCTTGTTGCAGTTCTTCAACCGATGGCGCGGCTTGTGCAGTGGCTTCTGACAGGTCAGTGCTGGAATCCGGGTCGCTGGCGCTCCACTGAGTGTCGCGGCCCAGGTCCAGGGTGCGGCCGTCAGCCAGTTCCAGCGTAACGGCGCCCGCCGCGCCCGTGTCTACCTGATCGCCGACAAACAATCGGTCGCCTTCAACGAGTACTCGGCGAATGCCCTCTGGGGACACCGCGAAAACCTGACCGACAATGCTTTTGACGATGGCCACAACACTGCTCATTGAAGACTCTCCGGGTGTCACGTTCAGTTGACTTCCATGGACCTGATGGCGCTTTCGCCAACTCAGTCTGGACGTACTTTCAAGGTATTCGAGGCACAACTTTGACGCGGTTAATCGTCAACAAATTGGCTATACTTTTTCGCTATAAACTATATGCCAAACTATTGACCTTAGTGCTGTCATCCTAAACACTCGTCCCAGTAATGTCACATTGATATTTAGGTAACTACCCGCCTCGCAGAGTGCGATTCAGTTCCAAATTCAAACTTTCCGACACACGGTCATTCCGATGGTCATCATCCGATGCAGCGGTACGTTCTGCAGTGATTCAAGACAAGTAATTCCGGGAAATTCCAACATGCGTTTGCACCTGTTCAAGGCTCTACCCTTCGCTCTAGCCGCCAGTTTTGTTCAGGCGCAGTCACTTCCGGAGGCCATGCAACAGGCGTTGGATGTCCATCCGGAAATCCAGGCAGGTGTTAATAGTCGATTGGCCGCGGATTATCAGTTAAAGGCTGCAAAAGGTGGATACCTTCCCCGGGTCGATCTGCTGGGCGGTTATGGTCGCGAAGGCACTGACAGCGTCACCACCCGCGCGGCCGGCAGTGACAATCACTGGGAAACCCTGAACCGCAGCGAGTCAAGTTTGCGTCTGTCGCAAATGGTTTTTGACGGTTTTGCGACGTCCAGTGAAGTGGGGCGTCAACAAGCCACCGTTAATTCCCGTGCTTATTCCTTGTTGGGCACGTCCGAACGTACCGCGCTGACCGTGGCTCAGGTTTATCTGGATGTACTGACCCGCCGCGAGTTCGTGCGCCTGGCCACAGACAACCTGAAGAGCCACGAACGTATTTTTGACCAGATCAAGTTGCGCACCCAGCGCGGCGTCGGCAGCGGTGCCGACCTCGACCAGGCCGAAGCGCGTATGGCCCAGGCTCGCAACAACCTGATCACCGAACAGACCAACCTGGCGGACGCCGAGACCAACTTCCTCAGTGCCGTGGGCCAGATGCCCGATCAACTGGAGCGTCCTGCCGATTTCCTCGCGCTGTTGCCGGCCAACCTGAATGAAGCGCGGGCGCAGATGCTGGAAAACAGCCCGATCCTGCGTTCGGCCGAGTCCGACATCGCTGCGGCCGAGAAACAGTATGACGCGGCAAAATCGTCCTTCTACCCGCGCTTCGATGCCGAACTGGGTCGCTCCGCCGACAACGATCTCGACGGTCAGAATGGTCACAGCAACGAATGGCAGGCCATGTTGCGCATGCGCTTCAATCTGTATGCCGGCGGCAGCAACAAGGCGGATCTGGAATCCAAGTCCTACCTGTCCAACCAGGCCCTGGATATCCGCAATAACGCCCTGCGCGTATTGAACGAAGAGTTGGGCCTGGCCTGGAACGCGTTGAACAACGCCAACGCCCAGGTGCCGATCGCCCAGCAATATGTCGATCACAGCACCAGCGTGCGCACCGCGTACCAGAAGCAGTTCAGCCTGGGCGAGCGCACCCTGCTCGACCTGCTCGACAGTGAAAACGAACTGTTCACCGCTTCCCGTCGCCTGGCCGAGATCAAGAACATTCAGTTATTTACTCAATACCGAATCAAGGCGACCATGGGCGAGTTGCTCAAGAGCCAGGGAGTGGTCGCACCGTTGGCATCCGTTGTGCAGAACGACGTGAAGCCCAGGGTCCAGCTACCCGGGATGAATTGAGTCTTCCCTTTTTACTGTTATCCAAGAGTGCCGAGCGTGGAATCAGAAGTCAGTAGAGTTCAACTCATTCATGATCCACGCGCGCTGCACGACGATCCGTTACTGGACGGTCTGCTAGCCCTTTGCACCCTGCATCAGAAACCGGCCAGCGCCGCGATGCTGACCACCGGCCTGCCGTTGCCCAAGCAGCGTCTGAGCGTTGAGTTGTTGCCCCGCGCCGCCGCTCGCGCCGGTCTGCAAGGGCGGGTGCTGGTGCGCAAGCTGGAGCAGATTCCGGCGATTGCGATGCCGGCGCTGCTGCTGCTCAAGGATGGCCGCAGCGCCGTCCTGCTCGGCTGGCACGGTGAAGACCAGGCCCGCCTGCTGATCAGCGAAAGCGACGGTGGCGAAAGCCTCGTCAGCCGCGAACTGCTGGCCGACGACTACATCGGCAAAGTGTTCTTCGCCCAACCCCAGCACAAATTCGACGTCAATCACGGCACGCTGATCCCGCGCGCGCGCTCGTGGTTCCGCGACACCCTCAAGCGTTCGCGCTGGCTGTACGCCGACGCCATCGCCGCCAGTTTCCTGATCAACATCATCGCCATGGCCGCGCCGCTGTTTGTGATGAACGTCTACGACCGCGTGGTGCCGAACCAGGCGGAATCGACGCTGTGGGTGCTGGCCATCGGCATCACCGGGGCGTATCTGTTCGACCTGATCCTCAAGAGCCTGCGCAGCCTGTGCCTGGACCTGGCCGGGAAGAAAACCGACCTGATCATTTCGGCGACGTTGTTCGAACGCATCGTCGGCATGGCTATGAAGTACCGCCCGGCCCGGGTCGGCAGCTTCGCCCAGAACATCCATGAGTTTCAGAGCCTGCGCGACTTCCTCGCCTCGCTGACCCTGACCAGCCTCATCGATCTACCGTTTACGCTGCTGATCTTCATGGTCATCGCCATTCTCGGCGGGCACCTGGTGTGGATTCCGGTGCTGGCATTCCCGATTGCCCTGCTGATCGGCTATGCGCTGCAAAAGCCGCTGGTGGCGACCATGGAACGAACCATGGCCTTGGGCGCCGAGCGCCAGTCGAGCCTGATCGAAACCCTCGCCGGCCTCGATGCGGTGAAGGTCAACAACGCCGAAAGCGAACGCCAGTATCAGTGGGAACAGACCATCGGCACGCTCAGCCGCCTCGAACTTCGGGTGAAAATGCTCTCCGGCCTGGCGATGAACATCACCTTGCTGATCCAGCAATTGGCCGGGGTGATCATGATCGTCTTCGGCGTGTACCAGATCATTGCCGGCAATTTGAGCATGGGCGGTCTGATTGCCTGCTACATGCTCAGTGGCCGCGCGCTCAGCCCGCTGGCTTCGTTGTCCGGCCTGCTGACCCGCTACCAGCAAGCGCGGGTGACCATGGTCTCGGTGGACCAGATGATGGAGCTGCCGCAAGAACGCAACTTCGAAGAGCGCCCGCTGAGCCGCAAGGTACTGCAAGGCGCCATCGAATGCCGGCAGATGAACTTCACCTACCCGAATCAACAGAACGCGGCGCTGAAAAACATCAACCTGATCATCAAACCGGGCGAGAAGATCGGCATCATCGGTCGTAGCGGCTCGGGCAAAAGCTCCCTGGCCAAACTGCTGGTGGGGCTCTATCAGCCGGACGACGGCGCGCTGTTGGTGGACGGTGTCGACATTCGTCAGATCGACGTCAGCGAATTGCGCCACAACATCGGCTACGTCGCGCAGGACATCCAGCTGCTGGCCGGCACCCTGCGCGACAACCTGGTCTCGGGCGCGCGCTATGTAGAAGACGAAATGGTCCTGCAAGCCGCCGAGCTGGCCGGCGTGCATGAGTTTGCCCGCCTGCACCCGCAAGGCTATGAGCTGCAAGTCGGCGAACGCGGGCAGAACCTGTCCGGCGGTCAGCGCCAGAACGTGGCCCTGGCCCGTGCGCTGCTGCTCAACCCGCCGATCCTGCTGCTCGACGAACCGACCAGTGCCATGGACAACACTGGCGAAGAACGCCTCAAGCAACGCCTCGCGGCGGTGGTTGAAAACAAGACCGTGGTGCTCGTGACGCACCGGGCATCGCTGTTGTCGCTGGTGGATCGCCTGATCGTCATCGACCGCGGACAAATACTCGCCGATGGCCCGAAAGCCGCCGTGATGGAAGCGTTGAAGAAGGGGCAGATCAGTGTTGCTTAAGTCGGGTTTCAAGGATTCGATCCGCCGTTACTTCAAAGGCTCCGAGTCGCTGCATGGCCAGCCACTTCCCGAGGTCAATAAAGCCCTTATCGAAGACGCCCCGCGTGTGGTGCGGCTGACGATCTGGGCGATCATCGGCTTTTTCATATTCCTGATGCTCTGGGCCAATTACGCGGTGATCGACGAAGTCACCAAGGGCGACGGCAAGGCGATTCCGTCGTCGAAGATCCAGAAAATCCAGAACCTTGAGGGCGGTATCGTCTCCGAGTTGTTCGTCACCGAAGGGCAGATTGTCGATGCCGGCGCGCCGCTGATTCGTCTGGACGACACGCGGTTTGCCTCCAACGTGGGCGAGACCGAAGCCGATCGGCTGTCGATGCTGCTGCGCGTGGAGCGTTTGAGCGCCGAGGTCGATGACCGTCCGTTGAACTTCCCTGCTGATGTGCTCAAGGCTGTTCCCGGTCAGGCCGCCAGCGAAGAGTCGCTGTACATCAGTCGTCGTCAGCAACTGCACGATGAGATCGGTGGTTTGCAGGAGCAGTTGATCCAGCGCCAGCAAGAGCTGCGCGAATTCACCTCCAAACAGTCGCAGTACCGCAATGGACTGTCGTTGCAGCGTCAGGAAATCAACATGTCCGAGCCGCTGGTGGCTCAGGGCGCGGTGTCGCCGGTCGAGGTTTTACGGCTCAAGCGGGCTGAGGTCGAAACCCGTGGGCAACTGGACGCCACAACGCTGGCAATCCCGCGCGCCGAATCGGCAATCAAGGAAGTGCAGCGCAAGATCGACGAGACGCGCGGCAAGTTCCGCAGCGAAGCCCTGACCCAACTCAACGAGGCCCGCACCGACCTGAACAAGGCCCAGGCCACCGGCAAAGCGCTGGAAGACCGGGTCAGCCGGACGCTGGTCACTTCGCCGGTGCGCGGCATCGTCAACAAGTTGCTGGTAAACACCATTGGCGGCGTGATCCAGCCGGGCAGCGATCTGGTGGAAATCGTACCGCTGGACGACACCTTGCTGGTGGAAGCGAAGATTCGCCCGCAGGACATTGCGTTCCTGCACCCGGGCCAGGAAGCGACGGTGAAGTTCACGGCGTATGACTACACCATTTACGGTGGGCTGAAGGCCAGGCTTGAGCAGATCGGTGCCGACACCATCACCGATGAAGACAAGAAGACGACGTACTACATCATCAAACTGCGCACGGATCGCAGTCACCTGGGGACAGATGAAAAGCCGTTGCTGATCATCCCGGGGATGGTGGCTTCGGTGGATATCATTACTGGCAAGAAGACAGTTCTCAGCTATTTGCTCAAGCCGATTATCCGGGCCCGCGCCGAAGCGCTGCACGAGCGGTAGTTCTCGGTTGGGGCTGATGGCCTCATCGCGGGCAAGCCTCGCTCCTACAGGGATTTGTGAACGCGCTATCCCATGTAGGAGCGAGGCTTGCCCGCGAAGGCGGTCTCAAAAACGCCGCAAGTCAAAAGCCATATCGTTATTCATTAACGGTATTCAAATTTCAATTCTTGGTGGAGAACCTGGTGTTTGACACGCTGGAGCGCGTGACTGTTAAGCGCTGGGGGACGCAGCGCTGAGTTTTGCAGTGTCTGAGCTGGCCTCATCGCGAGCAGGCTCACACCCACAGGGTTTTGTGTTGAATACAAAATCTGCGTCCACTGAAGATCCCCTGCAGGAGTGAGCCTGCTCGCGATGAGGCCGGTCCAGCCAACACAATAATTGGGGATGTTTGCTAGCATTGCGTCTGAATCAATCCAGCCCAGACACGAGTGCTCAACATGCAACTCCCGGACATGAACCTTCTGGTCGCCCTAGACGCCTTGCTCGATGAAGGCAGTGTGGTGGGTGCCGCGCGGCGGATGAACCTCAGCCCGGCGGCCATGAGCCGAACACTCACGCGAATCCGCGAGGCCATCGGCGATCCGATTCTGGTGCGCGCCGGTCGTGGTCTGGTGCCGACGCCCAAGGCGTTGGAGCTCCGCGAGCAAGTGCGCGACGTCGTCGAGCAGGCCGCATTGCTATTTCGCTCGGCTGATGCGGTGGACTTGGGTTCGTTGCGTCGTCGGTTCAACATCCGGGCCAATGACTTCTTCGTCGGTGTCTACGGCGGCAAGCTGTTTGACACTCTCGACCGCCAGGCGCCGCATTGCGAGCTGCGCTACGTCCCCGAGGGCGATGGTGATGATGAAGCGCTGCGCGAAGGGCGCATCGACCTGAGCATCAGTAACACCCGGCCGCTGACCCCGGAAGTGAAGGTGCAGAATCTGTTTTCCACTCATTTCGTCGGCCTGGTTCGCGAGGACCATCCACTGTTCGACGAAGAGATCACGGCCGAGCGCTTCGCCGGTTTCTCTCACATCAGCATGTCCCGTCGCGGCATTGCTCGCGGGCCGATCGATACAGCACTCAATGCCCTTGGGCTTGAACGGCGGGTGGCGGTGATTGCGCCGAGTTTCCATGCGGCGATGTTTGCGCTGCCGGATTCCAACCTGATTTTACCGGTGCCCAAGGAGGCGCTGTTGAGTGTGCGGCGCCTGGGCTTGAAGCTGCGCTCGTTTACCCTGCCGGTTCCATTGCCCACGCTGATGCTGACCCAGGCCTGGCACCCGCGTTTCGACAAGGATCCGGCGCATCGCTGGCTGCGTGAAACGCTCAAGGCGTGCTGTGACGAGACCTGGCTGGCCGCACAACCCACCTGAAATTGAACACTGTCCCCTGTGGGAGCGAGCCTGCTCGCGATAGGGCCATCACATTCAATATAGATGTTGACTGAACCACCGCTATCGCGAGCAGGCTCGCTCCCACAGGGGTTTTGTATTGCTGCATAGAGCGCACTTATAACCTGCCCATAAGTCAATTTTCGTCAGGTTCCACACTTCTTAAAATGCTTCGGTATTCAACCCCCGGAGCTTGCAGCAAATGACTTCCTTCACGGTCACGGCACCTCTCGCCGCGGCCAGTCCGGCCGCCGTTACGCCTCCGGTCTTCGGCCCGCGGATCATCATCGGTCTGGTCGGCGTATTGCTGGCGGTGTTGGTGTCGGGCCTCAACGAGATGGTGACCAAGGTCGCGCTGGCTGACATTCGCGGCGCATTGGCGATCGGCTACGACGAGGGCACCTGGCTGGTTGCCAGTTACACGGCGACCTCGGTAGCCGCCATGGCCTTCGCGCCCTGGTGCGCGGTGACGTTCTCGCTGCGGCGTTTCACCCTCTGCGCCATCAGCGCCTTCACCCTGCTGGGCGTGTTGTGCCCGTTCGCTCCGACCTACGAAAGCCTGCTGGTTATGCGCACCTTGCAAGGCCTGGCCGGCGGCGCACTTCCGCCGATGCTGATGACCGTCGCGCTGCGCTTTTTACCGGCCAACGTGAAACTATACGGTCTGGCGGGGTATGCGCTGACGGCCACCTTCGGCCCAGGGCTCGGGACCCCTCTGGCCGGTTTGTGGACCGAGTACGTCGGCTGGCAATGGACCTTCTGGCAAATCATCGCACCGTGCCTGATTGCCATGGCTGCCGTGGCTTACGGTCTGCCGCAGGATCCGCTGCGTCTGGAGCGCTTCAAGCAGTTCAATTGGCGCGGCTTGCTGCTGGGTTTTCCGGCGATCTGCATGTTGGTGATCGGCATCCTGCAAGGCAATCGGCTCGACTGGTTCGAGTCGAGCCTGATCTGCGGATTGCTCGGCGGTGGGTTGCTGCTGTTGGTACTGTTTTTGATCAATGAATGGTCGCAGCCGATCCCGTTTTTCAAGATGCAGATGCTCGGCATCCGCAACCTGTCGTTCGCCTTGTTGACCCTGGCCGGCGTGTTGGTCGTGCTGCTGGCAGTGATCATCATCCCGTCCAGCTATCTGGCGCAGGTTCAGGGTTATCGCCCGGTTCAGACCGCGCCGATCATGCTGCTGGCGGCCCTGCCGCAGTTGATCGCGCTGCCGTTGGTGGCGGCGCTGTGCAACCTGCGTTGGGTCGATTGCCGCTGGGTGCTGGGGCTCGGCTTGAGCATGTTGGCGCTGTCATGCATCGGCGGTTCGCAGCTCACCTCGGTGTGGATTCGCGACGATTTCTACGCGTTGCAATGGCTGCAAATCTTCGGTCAACCCATGGCGGTTCTGCCGTTGCTGATGCTCTCGACCGGCAGCATCACGCCGATGGAAGGCCCGTATGCCTCGGCTTGGTTCAACACCGTGAAAGGCCTGTCAGCGGTGGTCGCCACCGGGGTGATCGAGGCGTTGACCACGTCGCGGCTGCATTTCCATTCGACCATGCTGGTGGACAACCTCGGCAACTCCCCTCTGACCGACAGCGACAGCGCCGGCCTTGCCCATCGGCTGCATGAGCAGGCTGTGGTGCTGACGGCATCGGATCTTTATCTGTGCATGGCCGGCGTCGCGCTGACGTTGATCTTGCTGATTTTTTGGCTGCCGACGCGGATTTATCCACCGCGTGCACCGACATGAATGCTTCACTGAAACAGAAGGCTTTTATGACGACTCAAACAAAGCAAAAAGTGGCTGTCGGCGTCGCCGCAGTGGTGGCGGTCGGCGTGCTGATTTACCTGCTGGCGCCAGGCGTTTTCGGTAAGCGCACCCAGCAGAACACCAATGATGCCTTTGTCTCGGCGGACTTCACCTTGGTGGTGCCTCGCGTGGCGGGTTTCATCAAGGAAGTGCTGGTGGAAGACAACCAGCAGGTCAAGGCCGGGCAGTTGCTGGCGTTGATCGATGATCGCGACCTGCGTGCCGCCGCCCAAGCCGCCGATGCCGAAACGCTGGTGGCCAGGGCGCAACTGCAAAATGCTAAGGCGACCCTTGAACGCCAGACGTCGGTGATCGCTCAGGCCCAGGCCACGGTGGTGTCGGCCAAGGCTGAAATGGCCTTCGCCGAGCATGAACTGAACCGCTACAACCACCTCGCCGGGGTCGGTGCCGGCACTGTGCAGAATGCTCAGCAAGCGCGCACGCGCATCGATCAGGCCTCCGCGCGGTTGGCCAATGTCACGGCGGTGCTGGCGGCGGAACGCAAGCAAGTGGAGATCCTCACCGCGCAGCGCGACGCGGCCGACGGTGGATTGAAGCGGGCGCAAGCGGCGCTGGAAATGGCCAGCTACGAGTTGTCTTACACGCGCATCGTTGCCCCTCAGGACGGCATGGTGGGCGAGCGGGCTGTGCGGGTCGGCGCTTACGTAACGCCGGGCAGCAAGATTCTGGCGGTGGTGCCGCTGGCACAGGCTTACGTGGTCGCCAATTTCCAGGAAACCCAACTGACCGACGTGAAGCCTGGGCAGGATGTGCAAGTGCGTGTCGACAGCCTCGGAGGCGAGGTCCTGACGGGGCGCGTCGAGAGCATCGCGCCGGCGACCGGTGTGACGTTTGCGTCGATCAAACCGGACAATGCCACCGGCAACTTCACCAAGGTGGTGCAGCGAATTCCGGTGAAGATCATTCTGGATCCGGGGCAGGCATTGGCCGAGCGGTTGCGGGTGGGGATGTCGGTGGAGGCGAGGATTGATACGGCCAGTGAGGCGACTGCGTCCGAGGTGGTTCAGCGATGAAGATCTGCGTTGGCCACTGGCCTCAACTCACCCTGTGCGCCTCGCTGGTCATGAGCCTTTCCGCCTGCACCGTCGGCCCCGACTTCCAGAAGCCTCAACCCCAAAAAATCACTGAATGGTCAAAACCATCAAAAGCCGCCGCCAGCGAAGCGGTATCCACCGACATGAACGAACGCTGGTGGGACGTCTTCAACGACCCAAAACTCTCGGCCCTGACCCAGCGCGCCTTGACCGATAACCTCGATCTGAAACTCGCCAGCAGCCGCTTGCAGCAAAGCCGTGCGGCGCGTCAGGTCATCACGGCCGACCGTTATCCGAATACCGCCGCCACCGGCAGCTACGGGCGCAAACGCAACAGCGGAGAAGGTCTGAACGACCCATCAGGCAACAACGGTGATTCGGCGTTCAACCTCTGGGACGCCGGCTTCTCCGCTTCCTGGGAACTGGATTTCTGGGGCCGTGTGCGCCGCGAAACCGAAGCCGCCGATGCGACCCTGGAAGTCGCGGAAAACGATCGCCGTGGGGTGCTGCTGTCGGTGCTCGCCGAAACCGCTCAGGACTATATTCAACTGCGCGGCGTACAGAGTACGCGGGCCGTTACCGAGCAAAACCTCGAGGTCGCCCGGCACAGCCTGAAACTCTCGCAACTGCGTCTGGCCGACGGTGTTGCCACCGACCTTGATGTCGCCGAAGCGGCTGCCCAAGTCGCCGCCATCGAGTCGCGTCTGCCCGCGCTGGAACAGCGCCAGTCACAACTGATCAACGCCCTGAGCTTGTTGATGGGCGAACCGCCTCAAGCGCTCCAGGCCGAGTTATCCACAGACGCCCCCGTGCCTTCAACACCGCGCCAGGTCGCCATTGGCCTGCCGTCGCAATTGGCTGAACGCCGCCCGGATATTCGTCAGGCCGAAGCCCGACTGCACGCCGCTACTGCGAGCATCGGCGTGGCCAAGGGGGACTTCTATCCGCGGATTACCCTGTCGGGCAACATCGGTTCGCAAGCCATGCAACTGAGCGATTTCGGCTCCTGGGGCTCGCGCTCGTTCGGCATCGGCCCGCAATTCAGCCTGCCGCTGTTCGATGGTGGCCGCCTGCGCGGGGTCCTGAACTTACGCGAGGCGCAGCAACAGGAAGCCGCCATCGCTTACCAGCAAACCGTCCTGCGCGCCTGGCATGAAATCGACGATCAACTGAGCGCCTACAACGCCAGCCAACTACGCCGCGACAGCCTCGCCGAAGCCGTCCGCCAAAACCGGATCGCCCTGCGCACCGCGCAGCAGCAATATGTGGAAGGGGTGGTGGATTTCGTTAACGTACTGACAGTGCAAGGCGCCTTGTTGGCGACACAGGAGCAGTTTGTCGAGAGCTCGACCGGGGTGTCGCTGGCGATGGTGGGTTTGTATAAGGCGTTGGGTGGGGGATGGGAGTCGGTGTATCCGTTGGCTAGTGTCGTTACCAGTAATCCGGTTTGATGGCGGGAGCCTTATGGGTCGGTACCCGTGTCTGAAATTGGTGTACCTGCAACTCTTCAGAGGTGACGACACGCCGCATCCAGTGAGAGTGCTCCTTCAAAGAACCTGGTGATGGGCGGTTTAACTCGGCACGGTGAGGAAGAATGACCCCGACTTTCATGTCAGGAAAATCTTCTCGAATTGCTTTCAGGGCTGGAGTCATGTCTGTGTCACTGGATACCAGGACTAGCTGTTCGATTTGTTTATTAGCATGGAACTTGGTCTGTCTTGCGGCTGTGCGATACATGCTGATCGCAATGTGGACATCTGTCTCTTTCTCTTCAAGCTTCCAGATGTCGACTTTGTCTTGGCGAGAGGCGCCAGTTTTTCTGTCAATGAAGCGAGGTGCTTTCGCGGGCTCAAGCTTATGGCGACCGTAGTGAACGGCAACGTTGGTTGCTTTTAATGCACGCAAATAGGTGTCTTGAGCTTCTTTGGAGGCTCGGCCGCGAGTTGCAAGCTCTGGCTTGACGGATGAGGTGAAGTAATCAACCGAGATTAATGAGCTTTGGGGATTCTCGATGTAAGCGACATGGCCCAGCAAACTTTTCAGATTGAGCCATTTGTATGGCGTGCCCGCGAGTAATCCATAGAACACGTTGTAGCCATCGACAAAAAACGCGGTTCGCACAAACTCAATCCTCTGAAACGAAAAAACCGGCCGAAGCCGGTTTCTTCACCCCAACGGCCAGTGAATTTAATCTCTGCGTACGGGGTTCAGTTGGGGAATCCTAAGTCGGGTGTGTCATATACGTCAACCCACTGGCTGATCAACATTTGACTCGATTGAAGGATTTCCAGCGCCGGCGAGTCAGTTTTGATCGCCGACCTTGGTGATGGTCAAGGCGTTATCGGCCTGAGTTATTAGTAATTGCTACAGGAAGAGTGTTGAGGTGCTGCATTTCGATAAAGGTTTGAAGTGTCGATCGCTGCTCTCCGTATCGATTGAAAGTACGTTCCCAATCTGATGTGGGATTTATTACCGATAGCTACTGAAGGAAAGCCCACGTTTTCGTGCTGAGAAATCAGGCAATTTTGAAACAGCACATTTCTATCCAAGGACATCTATCCACTTGACGCCCACCCACCCTGTCATAGACTCCGCTCATCCGTCAGGGAGATACGGTTATGCGGCGTTTTTGTGTTTGGGTTATTGGATTGACCGTTGTGACCTGCGCAGTCCACGCGCAAACGCCCGCGCCAGACGATCCGTTGTTGGAAAACAGCACCGCTGGCAGCAATGCGACAACCAGCAGCGAGGCCCGGGGCGTGTTGCGTGCCCGGGATCAGGCGGTGCTCGCCAGTGAGTTGTCCGGGCGCATTGTCGAGCTGCCGTTCAGTGAGGGCGAGTCGTTCAAGAAGGGCGATACGCTGGCGCGTTTCGATTGTTCCGCTTATCAGGCCCAGCTCAATGCGGCGCAGGCTGCCAACCGTGGTGCGGGTGAAGAGCTGTCCCACAACAAACAGCTGGCGGCGTTGAATTCGGTCGGGCGTTTTGAAGTGGCGCGGGCCCAAGCCAAAGTCAGCGAGACGCAGGCGCAGTCTCAGGTTTATCAGGTTCAGGTGAAACGCTGCAGCGTGCTGGCGCCGTTCGATGGCCAGGTCGTCGAGCGCAAGGTCAAACGCTATGAAAGCGTGGCGGCCGGTGCACCGTTGCTGGATGTGGTAGACAATCGAACGCTGGAGATCCATCTGCTGGTGCCGTCACGCTGGATGGCCCGGCTCAAGCCCGGTCAGACCTTCAGCTTTGTCCCCGATGAAACCGGTCAAGCGCTGGATGCCACAGTCAAACGCCTCGGCGCTCGAATTGATGAAGGCAGCCAGACCTTGTTGCTGGTTGCAACACTGCCCAATGCCAACGGTTTGCTGGCCGGCATGAGCGGCACGGCGCGTTTCGCGGAGCTTAAATGAACGCGCCCGCTGCGAGCGGTGCCGAACAGGTCTTCGCCAGGTTTCTTGATCTCGAACGCCTGACCCGCGCTGCGCGCACGCCTGCGCAACTGGCCTACAGCCTGGTCAATGACGGGCAGGCG
Source organism: Pseudomonas sp. SJZ077 (assembly GCF_007993905.1). NCBI lineage: Bacteria > Pseudomonadati > Pseudomonadota > Gammaproteobacteria > Pseudomonadales > Pseudomonadaceae > Pseudomonas > Pseudomonas sp. SJZ077. Next base: position 184,567 of record NZ_VIUJ01000013.1, on the reverse strand, counting down.
CTATTTGGTTTTCGTCATGCGGCGCTGTTGATTGCCGGCAAGGTGCAGGCGGTGACGGGTGTCAGTGCCGTCGACCCGAATGCGCCATTCGTGGCGTTCGTCGAGCAGGCCGTGGCGCAATTGTTCAAGGCCGGTGTGCTGAAGCAGGCAAGGGTGATACCGGCGAATGTCCTCAGCGAATCGATTCAGGCCGATTGGCAAAGTCTTTCGGCGGCTCAGGTGTTTTGGCTGCCGCTGATCGATCACCAGGGCGAGGTATTCGGTGGGCTGTGGCTGGCGCGGGACCTGCCGTGGAACCCTTCCGAGCAAGTGCTGCTGTCGCAACTGGGCGACACTTACAGCCATGCCTGGTTGGCGCTGCAACCGCGCAAACCGTGGCGGCTACGCTGGACCCGAAAACGTCGGGTGGCACTGGTCGCCGTGCTGTTGCTCGGGTTGCTGATCCCGGTGCGCCAATCGGTGCTGGCGCCGGCAGAAGTGGTTCCATTGGGCGGCCGCGTGGTGGCTGCGCCCTTGGACGGCGTGATTGCCGAATTCCTGGTCAAACCCAATCAGACGGTCAAAGCCGGCGACCTGTTGCTGCGCTTCGAAAGCACCACGCTCAAGGCCCAGGCCGATGTGGCCGAACGCGCCTTGGGGGTGGCCGAAGCTGAACTGAAGGCCAATTCCCAACGCTCGTTCGCCGATGCCGAGTCCAGCTCGAAGATCGATCTGCTGGCTGCGCGAGTCGAGCAAAAACGCGCCGAACGGGATTACGCCCGCGAATTGCTCAAACGCAGTGAAGTCCGCGCCGAGCGCGGCGGTATCGCGGTGTTCGCCGATGCGGAACGCTGGACCGGCAAGCCGGTGCAGACCGGCGAGCGGCTGATGGAAATTGCTGACCCGACCCAGGCCGAGTTGCGCATCGAACTGGCGGTGGGCGACGCGATATCCCTTGAGCCCGGCGCGCAAGTCGCGCTGTTTCTCGACAGCGATCCGTTACAGCGGCACTTGGCGAAACTCGAACGCTCGGCTTATGAGGCGCAACCCACCGCTGCCGGACAACTGGCTTATCGCCTGGATGCGAATTTCGAGGGCGCACCGCCGCGCATTGGCCTGCGCGGCACCGCTAAAATTTTCGGCGACCGTGCTCCGTTGGCGTTGTACCTGCTGCGTCGACCTCTGGCCGGGTTGCGCCAGAGTGTGGGGCTTTAGATGAGCCTGCCGAGCCTGCGGGCCGACTTGCAACTGTCCGTGGCGACTCCGGCCCTCGATGGCTCGCCGCGCTGGACCCTCGCCGACCCAGTGCGCGGGCGCTATTTCAAACTCGGTGCCGCCGCGATGCGGTTGCTGCGTCATTGGTCGTTGGGGGATCCCGAGCAGGTGTTACGCGCCGCCAACCGCGAGCCCGGGTTGCCACTCGATGGCGCGGAGCTTGAGCAGTTGCTGGGCTTTTTGCGTGGCCACGACCTGATCAGCGCACTCGACCCGCAACAGCGCGCCAGTTACAGCCTGAAGGCGGCGGCCCAGCGTCAGACGCTGTGGCAGATTCTGCTGCACCAATACCTGTTTTTCCGCATTCCCCTGTGGCGCCCCGACGCTTTTCTCAATCGTGCCTGGCCATGGATCGAGCGCTTCGGCCCGCGGGCGCTGCGCTACGGGTTGCCCGTGACGTTGGGGCTCGGGGTGTTTCTGGTGTCGCGGGACTGGCAGCGGTTTATCGCCACCTTCCCGCATCTGTTCAGTCTCGGCGGCGCTCTGGCGTTCGGTGTGGCGCTGTTTTTCGCCAAGCTCTGTCACGAGTTCGGCCACGCCTTCATGGCCAAGCGCGCGGGTTGTCGGGTGCAGAGCATGGGCGTGGCGTTCATGGTGTTGCTACCGATGTTTTACACCGACGTCAGTGATGCCTGGCGGGTCAATGATCGTCGTGCGCGACTGTTGATCGGCGCCGGTGGTGTGCTGGCGGAATTGCTGCTGGCGAGCATTGCACTGCTGGTCTGGTCATTGCTGCCGGACGGTCCCGGGCGCACCGCTGCATTCATGCTCGCCAGTGCCACCTGGATCACCACGCTGGTGATCAACCTCAACCCGTTCATGCGCTTTGATGGTTACTTTTTGCTCAGCGACTTTTGGGAAGTGGACAACCTTCAAGGGCGAGCCTTTGCCTTGTGTCGTTGGCGGTTGCGCGAGTTTTTGTTCGGCTATGGGGCTGCGGCGCCGGAGCCCTGGTCGCCGAAGATGCAGCGTCGATTGCTGATCTGGGGCTATGGCGCGTGGCTGTGGCGTGCGGCGTTGTTTCTCGGGATCGCGCTGGCGGTCTATCACCTGTTCTTCAAGGTGTTGGGGATTTTCCTGATGCTGGTGGAGCTGGTTTGGTTCATCTTCCTGCCGATCTTGAGTGAGTGGCGGCAATGGTGGAGTCGACGGGAGCAGGCCTATGTCCCCCGCGTGTTGCTCAGCGGTCTGGCCTTGCTCGGACTGGTGCTGGTGCTGGTTTTGCCGTGGCGCAGTGCGGTGGAGCTGCCGACGATGCTGGAAGCGGGACGCGCCAGTGCGTTGCACGCGCCCGTCGCGGCGCGGGTCAAAACGGTGAACGTGCATGACGGTCAGGTGGTTGCCCAGGGTGAGGTGCTGATCGAACTGGAATCGCCGGACCTGGACTCGCGCCAGGCCATCGTCCGGCGTGAAATCCAGATCCAGCAGTTGCAGATGCGCCGTCAGGCCAGTCGCAGCGAAACCGCCGCCGACGCCGGGATTGTCGAGCAACGCCTGGCGGAGGCGGTGGCCGACTATCGCGGGCTGGCCGCCCAGCGTGAACGTCTGCTTCTGCGCGCGCCCCACGCCGGCACCGTGCGCGATCTGTTGCCGCAACTGGTGGCAGGTCGCTGGTTGTCGACCAAAGATCCCCTGGCGCGGGTCGTTGAAGACGGTGCACGGTTGCGTGGCTATCTGGCCGAAGCCGAACTGTGGCGCGTGGCGCCGGGGGCCACCGGGCGGTTCATTGCCGATGATCCGATGCACCCGGCGATCGCCGTGCGATTGACCGAAATCGACACCAATGGCGCGGCCTATGTCGATCAGGAAGCGCTGACGTCCGATCACCACGGGCCGATTGCCGTGCGCCGGGATGCGCATCAACGGGCTGAGCCGGTGCAGGGACAATACGGGGCGCGGTTGAGCACCCTTGAAGCCGCGCCGACGCCGATGCAACCCTTGCGCGGCGTGGTGGTGTTGCAGGGCAGCGGCGAGTCGTTGTTGGGCGTGGCCTGGCGCCGCATGGCGGCGCTGGGTGTCAGGGAAAGCGGTTTCTAAGGAGAGCAGGTGATGGCGAATACCGAATCAGTGGCGGCCGATGGCTTGGTGGTTCGGCCCTCGCGGACTAGCGATGGGCCTTTTTTGCACAGTCTTTACCAGGCGGCGCGGCCGGATCTGCAATGGATCGACGGCGATCGAGAAGTGATTGAGCAGGTGGTCGCCCAGCAATTTCAGGTGCAGGAACAGGGATTGGGGGAGCGATTCCCCAACGCGATGCATTACGTGATTGAAAAGCTCGACACAGCCATCGGTGCGCTGACCACCGATTTTGGCCCCAATGAAATTCGCGTGTTGTACCTGGCGTTCATTCCGCAGGCCCGCGGCCAGGGTTTTGGCCGCAAGGTGCTGCAAGGTGTGCAACAAGCCGCCCAACAGATCCGTTGCCCGGTGGCCACGGTGGTCTGGGCCAACAATCCCCATGCGCGCCAGCATTACCTGGCGCTGGGGTTTCAGGTTGAAGAGTGCAGCCCGGCGGCGGAGCGGTTGGTATGGTATCCACAAGGCTGAATCCACCCCTGCCCCCTGTAGGAGCGAGCCTGCTCGCGATGGCGGAGTATCAGTCACCATAGATGTGAGTGAACCACCGCCATCACGAGCAGGCTCACTCCTACAATGGGATTTCGGTGTGTTCAGTTGAAGGCGATATAGAAATACCCCATGTCCGGATCACGGCCCATGGCCGGCACACGAGAGACAAAAATGCCCTGCACCTGACCCAGCATCGGTAACTCCAGCGTGCATAACCCATCCACAAACGCTGTGGGTTCCAGACTGTTGAACTCGACACTGAACGGCACGCGCTCGCTGTTTGGCATCCGCGAATGGGGTGTTTCTTCAAGCGTGTAGATTTGGATCGACAACTCACTGCCATCCGGCAGCCGCAGCGAGCCTGTCTTGCCCAGCAGGGTCTGAAAGTGTTGGCTTTGAACCTGTTGCAACATGGCGTCACTCCCGAAAAAACGGCCGGGGGATGGGTATCCCCCGGCCAGACCTCAATTGCGAGAAGGGAACAACCCGTTCAAGGCGATGCTGAAGTTGAGCACCAGGAATGGATTCATCGTTTCCATCGGCAAACCGTTACCGGCCGACGAGATTTCCCCCGTCACGGCAGTGGCCACGCCCTTCAGCGGTACCGCCGCAGCGCCTTGCGCATCAGAGAAGATGCTCGCCGAGCCCGGGCCGCCGCCCGAAGCACCGATGTACGAGTTGGTCGCGGTTGGAGTGGTGACCGGGTTGCTCGCCGGGCTGGCCAGTTGCAGGGTGGTGGTGGCCGTCAGCCCGGACAAGGCATGGGTGTGATTCGGCAGGTTGGTGATGGTCGCGGTGACGTTCTCGGTCCCGGAGATTTCGCCAATGACCCGTGGTGTCAGGTTCAGCCCGTTGCCCATGCACACCGGCATTCGGCCTTGCAGGTTGGGTAGCATGAAGTTGGTGGAGCCATTGCCGCCGAAGTTGACGCCGAGCAGGGCAAATAGCGCGTTGTATTGCTGGACCGCCAGCGTCTGGCCGTTGCACAGGGCCCAGCCGTTGGGAGCAAAGTTAAAGGCGAAAGGCTGAATAGTGCCCATGAATACTTCCATAGTTCCTTATCCCTCAGGTTAGTGTCTGAAGCGTCACGTAAGGCCCGGTTATCCAGGCGGATCGCGCTGATCAGCCGACTCCATTCATCTCCGTGGCTGGGTCACGCCAAGCCAGAGCGTAGTAGATCCGGATGATTGCCGAATGTCGTTGGTCGTAAAGCCAGCATCGACGACGGCGCTGACGCTGACCTACAGTGATGACACGCTTCACGCTTTTTCACTGGCAGTCCCGAGGGGAGCAATGGAGGCGTACAGAGAATTGCCACTTGAGGGCACCCAAGGCCCGCAAGCGACACCCGGTGCCTGGGCGAGCGTCAAGCGCTTGCTTCGGTGGGTGCGCGAACATTGGCTGTTGCCGATCCTCGCGTTGGCCGCGCTGGTGCGTTTCTACGACCTGACGGCGGCGGCTATCTGGGGCGACGAAGGTTCCAGCCTGCTGATGAGCCAGTTTTCGCTCGGCGGGATCTGGCTGCACGCCGCGTACGATGTCCACCCGCCGCTGTATTTCATGCTGCTGCACGGCTGGGTCGAGCTGTTCGGCGACGGTATATTTTCGATCCGCAGTTTCAGCGCGCTGCCCGGGATCGCCACGGTGTGGCTCGGCTTCTGGCTGATGGACTTGCTCGCCACCCGGCGTGCCGCGCTGCTGGCCGGTTTGCTGCTGGCGCTGCTGCCTACGGCGGTGCGATACAGCCAGGAAGTGCGGATGTACTCACTGCTGGGCCTGTGGCTGATCGGTGCGACGATTGCGCTGGTCTACTGGATCCGATACCCCCGGCGCACGCGTTATCTGGTGGCGTATGTGCTGCTCATGACAGCGGCGTTCTACACCCATTACTTCACCGCCCTGTGCGTGCTTTGCCATTGGCTGTATCTGGGGGTGATCCGCCTGCAACCAGGTTACCGCTTGCGGCATATTCAACGCCCCGGCTGGTGGCTGGCGAACGTGGCGATTGTGTTGTTGTACTTGCCTTGGGTGCCGAGCCTGATCGATCTGGTCCAGCACATGGATCAGCTCAAGGCCAATGGCGATGTGGGATGGGAGGCACCGGTCACGTTCGGCTCGTTGCCGTCGATGATCTGGTCGTTTCTGATTCAGGACGATGGCGAGAACCTGCCGACCCTGATTTTCAGCACGTTACCTTTGGCGTTGCTGGCCTTGATGTGGGTGGCGCTGGCGCGGGATCGCAGCGTGATTCGGGGCAGTGCGCTGGTGGTGATCTACACCGTTGTGCCGTTGCTGGTAGTGTTTGGGGTGTCGTTTGTCTCGCCGGTGTTCATCGAACGTTACCTCACCGCCTACGCCCTCGGCCTGCCAATGATTGCCGCACTGGCCATTGATCGCCTGTACTCAGGGGCCCGGGTGTTGGCCATGACAGTGCTGGTGTTGTTTGCCGGTGTCGAACTGGTGGGCCTGAATAACAACGCCACGGTCGATAGCAACGACCAGTTCAACGTCATGGTCAATTACGTCAACCAGCACTTCGTTGCCGGTGACCGAATCGTCACCAGCGACATGCTTTGGTACCTCAGCTACGTCTATTACAACCGCACCGACGCCAAGCCGTTGCTGTACACACCACCGTTACCAGGCGGTGCGTCGAGCCGGCCGGGTGCTTATGGTTTCGGCACGTTGGTGACCCCGGACATTTACCTCGATAGCCTTGGCACCTTGCCCAAAGGCACGGGGCGCGTGTGGTTGATCGGCACTGTCGGTGTGCCGGACGAGTTCGCCCCGTTGCCCGCCGGCTGGCAGAGCGTTGGCCAAACGCAGGCAGGAGGCGCCAATGCGCGCTTGTTCGTGTTGCGTTAAGTCAGTAACAAAAATCTTGTTTTTCAGACGATTTAGCTTCGATTTGATATCAAAACACTACTACTGCTTCGGCCATTCATAGTCTACGCTCCGTCATACATAAAGGACTTATGATCAGGTGAAGGGATGCAGCAGTACCACTTTATCTCCGGCTTGCCGCGTTCAGGCTCGACCCTGCTTTCTGCAATCCTGTTGCAGAACCCGCGTTTCCACGCCGGCATGACCAGCCCCGTTGGCGCGCTTTTTTCAGGTGTTCTGGAACAGTGCAGCGCCGGCAGTGAGTTTGGCGCGGTGATCGATACCGATCTGCGCCGACGCTTATTGCGCGGTCTGTTCGACTCCTTCTACGCCGACAAGGCCGACAAACCGGTGGTGTTCGACACCAACCGGCTATGGAGTTCGCGCTTGCCGGCCATCAGCGACCTGTTCCCGCAGGCCAAGGTCATTGCCTGTGTGCGCAATGTCGCCTGGGTCATGGACAGCATCGAGCGTTTGTACCGCGCCAACCCCTTTGAAAACACCAAACTGTTCGGCGACGCGATCGAGCGCAACACCGTCTACAGCCGTTGCGAAACCCTGGCCCAGCGCAATCGCCTGGTGGGATTTGCCTGGGCTGCGCTCAAGGAAGCCTATTACGGCGAACACGCCGAGTCGCTGCTGATCGTCGACTACGACCTGCTGACTCAGGCGCCGGATCGGGTGATGCGGCTGGTCTACGACTTCATCGGCGAACCCTGGTTCGAGCATGACTTTGATCACCTCGCTTACGACGCGCCAGCGTTCGACCAGGCCCTGGGGGTTTCGGGCCTGCACAAGGTCAAGCCGAGGGTCGAACTGCAATCGCGGCGAACGATTTTGCCGCCGGACCTGTTCAAGCAGTACGCAGAATTGTCCTTCTGGCTCGATGGCTCAGCCAGCGCCGCCAATGTCATTCGCATGAAAGCCGATGCCGCGATCAGTTGATCGCGGCATTTTCATTTTCGCGTCACGAAAGTTCGAGTCCGGGTGAGCAGCATGTGGTGGAGCAAAGGCAAGTCGCGGGTTACCGAAGGTGCACGGGCGCTGGCCTCGCCCATGATCATGTCCCTGGAGCCGCGGATGTTGTTCGACGGCGCGGTCGCGGCCACCGTGGCGGATGCCGCACAGCCTGAAAGCCATCCCACGGCCGACGCGGCGAAAGCGCCGGCGAATGATCAGCCGGTCGCCAGCCAAGACACCCACGGCCAGGCCGATGCCACGCCGGCTTCAACACCCGTTGCCGTCCCGGGGCAGAGCGTGGTGTTCGTCGATTCCCGGGTCAAGGACGCCGACAGCCTGCTCAAAGGCGTGGCGCCTGGCACTCAAGTGGTTCAGCTGGACGCAAGCCGGGACGGTCTGCAACAGATTGCCGATTATCTGGATACCCATCAGGGCATCAGTTCCGTGCAAATCATCGCTCACGGCAACGCGGGCGACCTGTGGCTGGGCGACAGCTATCTGTCGGCCGACAACGTCGCGGCCCGAAGTGCGGTGCTGGCGGAAATCGGCAAGGACATGAATGCCGGCGGCGACATCATGATCTACGGCTGCTACACCGCCGAAGGTGAGCGAGGCTTGAGTTTTGTCGATTCCCTCGCGCAGCTGACCGGCCGTGATGTAGCCGCTTCCAGCAACCGCACCGGGATCGGCGGTGACTGGGACCTGGAAATTGTCACCGGCAACATCGAAAGCGCCAACGTGCTGTCGACCACGGCCATGAGTGAGTATCAGTGGGGCCTGGCGACCTGGACTGCTACCAACAACGGCAACACCGGTATCGGCTCGTTGCGTGCCGCCATCGCTTCGGCACAGAACGGCGATATCGTCACCTTCAACGCCAGCATGACGGTGCAGCTGACGTCCGAACTGCTGATCAACCAGAACATCACCGTCGATGGCGACTTGAACAACGACGGCGTGGCTGACGTAACTCTCGACGGTCAGTACCGGACGCGGGTGATTGAAATTGCCGCGGGCAGAACCGTGACCCTTGATGGCCTGGTGATTACCCGTGGCCTGGTGGCGGGAACGGGCGGCAACGGTGGCTACGGTGCCTCAGGGGCAATGGCCGGGGGGATTTTCAACGCCGGCATCCTGACCCTTAACAACGTCAGCGTGACCTCCAATGCCGCTTCCGGCGGCGGTGGCGGCGGCGGTGTCACGGGTGCTTTTTACGGCGGTGGCGGTGGTGGTGGCGGCGGTTTGGGCGGTCAGAACGGTGGGCATGGTGGCTCGGCCGGGCCGGGCACCGGCACGTTGGGCGGCCAGGCTGGCAGCGCCAATGCCGGCGGCTACGGTGGCGGTTATGACGCGACCCACATGGGCGGTCGCGGTGGCACCAATACTGGCGGCGCGGGCGGGCTGGGCGTGTCCTATTACAGTAACGGCGGTAACGGCTCGACGGCCACCAATGGCACGATTTCCATTGGCGGCGGGGGCGGTGGCGCCGGTTGGGACAAAGTCGGTGGCGCTGGCGGCAACGCGGCGGGCGGGATCTACAACGCCAGCAGCGGCACCATTACCATCATCGGCACTTCGACCATCAGCAACAACATCGGCGCCGGTGGTGGCGGTGGCGGTGGCGGTGGCCAAAGCAGCAATGCCAGCAATGGCGGCATCGGCGGTCGGGGCGTCGGCGCGATCTGGAACAAAGGCACGCTGCTGATCACGGCCTCCAACTTCGCGGCCCTGGCTGGTAATGCCGCGGCCAGTGGAGCAGGCGGTACCGCGCAGGGTGGAGGTACAACCGGAACTTCGCCGACCTCCGTCGCGACTATCTTCAACGACGGAGGTGTACTCAACACCGCGTATGCGCCGCCGCCGACCGCAACCATTGTGGTCGCTGACACCACGCTGAGCATCGGCGAAACGTCTTTGGTGACGATCACCTTTTCCGAGGCCGTGACCGGTTTCACCAACGCCGACCTGACCATTGCAAATGGCACCCTGAGCGCCGTCAGCAGCGCCGATGGCGGCATCACCTGGACGGCCACCTTCACGCCGACCGCGAGCATTTCCGATACGACCAACCTCATCACCCTGGACAACACCGGGGTGAGCAACGGCCTGGGCACGGCCGGCGTCGGTACCACGAACTCCAATAACTACGTGGTCGACACCTTGCGCCCCACCGTCGGCATCGTGTTCACCGACACCGCGCTGAAGGTCGGCGAAACATCGCTGGTGACCTTCACCTTCAGCGAGGCCGTGACAGGTTTCACCAACGCGGACCTGACGATTGCCAACGGCACCTTGTCGGCCGTGAGCAGCAGCGATGGCGGCATCACCTGGACGGGCACCTTCACGCCAACCGCCAGCATCACTGACGCGACCAACCTGATCACCCTCGATAACACCGGGGTCAGCGACCTGATCGGCAACGCCGGCAGCGGCACCACCGATTCGAACAATTACGCCATCGATACCGTGCGCCCGACCGCGACCATCGTGGTGGCCGACACGGCACTGAAAATCGGCGAAACGTCGCTGGTGACCATCACCTTCAGCGAAGCCGTCAGCGGTTTCACCAACGCTGACCTGACGATTGCCAACGGCACGTTGAGCGCGGTGAGCAGCAGCGATGGCGGCATCACCTGGACGGCGACCTTCACACCGACTGCCAGCGTCAATGACACAACCAACCTGATCACCCTGAACAACACAGGGGTCAGCGACCTGGCGGGCAACGCCGGCAGCGGCACCACCGATTCCAACAACTACGCCATCGATACATTGCGTCCAACAGCTACCATCGTAGTGGCAGACAATGCGCTGAGAATCGGCGAAACCTCGCTGGTGACCATCACTTTCTCCGAGGCGGTGAGCGGTTTCACCAACGCCGACCTGACTATCGCCAACGGCACATTGACGGCCGTGAGCAGCAGCGACGGCGGAATTACCTGGACGGCGACCTTCACGCCGACCGCCAGCATCAACGACACAACCAACCTGATCACCCTGAACAACACCGGGGTCAGCGACCTGGCGGGCAACGCCGGCAGCGGCACTACCGATTCGAACAACTACGCCATCGACACCGTGCGGCCAACGGCAACCATCGTGGTGGCGGACACCGCATTGAGAATCGGCGAAACCTCGCTGGTCACCATCACCTTCTCTGAAGCGGTCAGCGGTTTCACCAACGCCGACCTGACGATTGCCAACGGCACGTTGACGGCCGTGAGCAGCAGCGATGGCGGCATCACCTGGACCGCGACCTTTACCCCGAGCGCCAGCATCAACGACACGACCAACCTGGTCACCCTGAACAACACCGGCATCGCGGATCTGGCGGGCAACGCCGGCAGCGGCACTACCGATTCCAACAACTACGCCATCGACACGGTGCGTCCGACGGCCACGATTGTGCTGGCCGATACCACCCTGACCGCGGGCGAAACCTCGCTGGTGACCATCACCTTCTCCGAGGCCGTCAGTGGTTTCACCAACGCCGACCTGGCGATTGCCAACGGCACGTTGACGTCGGTGAGCAGCAGCGATGGCGGCATCACCTGGACTGCGACCTTCACGCCTACCGTTGGCGTGAATGACCTGACCAACGTCATCACCCTGGCCAATACCGGCGTGGCCGACCTTGCCGGCAACACCGGCAGCGGCACCACCAACTCCGGCAATTACACGATCGATACCGTGCTGCCGACGGCGACTATCGTGGTCGCCGACAATGCGCTGAAAATCGGCGAAACCTCGCTGGTGACCATCACCTTCTCCGAAGCAGTGACCGGTTTCAGCAACGCCGACCTGACTATCGCGAACGGCACGCTCAGCGCGGTGAGCAGCAGTGACGGCGGCATCACATGGACCGCCACATTCACGCCGACCACCACCATTACCGATGCCACCAACCTGATCACGCTGGACAACAGCGGTGTGCAAAACGGTTCGGGCAATGCCGGCAGCGGCACCACCAACTCCAACAACTACGCCATCGACACCGTGCGCCCGACGGCCACCATCGTGGTGGCGGACACTGCACTGAGCATCGGCGAAACCTCGCTGGTCACGATTACCTTCTCGGAAGCGGTCAGCGGTTTCACCAACGCCGACCTGACCCTTGCCAACGGCACGTTGAGCGCGGTGAGCAGCAGTGACGGCGGCATCACCTGGACGGCGACCTTCACGCCGAGTGCCAGCGTCAATGACACGACTAACCTGATCACCCTGGACAACACCGGCATCGCGGATCTGGCGGGCAACGCCGGCAGCGGCACTACCGATTCCAACAACTACGCCATCGACACGGTGCGTCCGACGGCCACGATTGTGCTGGCCGATACCACCCTGACCGCGGGCGAAACCTCGCTGGTGACCATCACCTTCTCCGAGGCCGTCAGTAGTTTCACCAACGCTGACCTGACGATTGCCAATGGCACGTTGACGGCTGTGAGCAGCAGCGACGGTGGCATCACCTGGACCGCGACCTTCACGCCTACCGTTGGCGTGAATGACCTGACCAACGTCATCACCTTGGCCAATACCGGCGTGGCCGACCTTGCCGGCAATACCGGCAGCGGCACCACCAACTCCGGCAATTACACGATCGACACCGTGCTGCCGACCGCCACCATCGTGGTCGCCGACAACGCCCTGAACATCGGTGAAACCTCGCTGGTGACCATCACCTTCTCCGAAGCGGTGACCGGTTTCAGCAACGCAGACCTGACCCTTGCGAACGGCACGTTAACCGCCGTGAGCAGCGCCGATGGCGGGATCACCTGGACGGCCACGTTCACGCCGACCGGCAGCATTACCGACGCGACCAACCTGATCGTGCTCAACAACAGCGGTGTGCAAAATGCCTCGGGCAACGTGGGCAGCGGCACCACCAACTCCAACAACTACGCCATCGATACCGTGCGCCCGACGGCCACCATCGTGGTAGCGGACACTGCACTGAGCATCGGCGAAACCTCGCTGGTGACTGTTACCTTCAGCGAAGCGGTCAGCGGTTTCACCAACGCCGACCTGACCCTTGCCAACGGCACGTTGAGCGCGGTGAGCAGCAGTGACGGCGGCATCACCTGGACGGCGACCTTCACGCCGAGTGCCAGCGTCAATGACACGACTAACCTGATCACCCTGGACAACACCGGGATCGCGGATCTGGCGGGCAACGCCGGCAGCGGCACCACCGATTCCAACAACTACGCCATCGATACGCTCCGCCCTACCGCGACCATCGTCCTGGCAGACCCGACCCTGAGTGCCGGCGAAACTTCGCTGGTGACCATCACCTTCTCCGAGGCCGTCAGTGGTTTCACCAACGCTGACCTGACGATTGCCAACGGCACGTTAACCGCCGTGAGCAGCAGCGACGGTGGCATCACCTGGACCGCGACCTTCACGCCCACCGTCGGCGTGAATGACCTGACCAACGTCATCACCTTGGCCAATACCGGCGTGGCTGACCTTGCTGGCAATACCGGCAGCGGCACCACCAATTCCGGCAATTACACGATCGATACCGTGCTGCCGACGGCGACTATCGTGGTCGCCGACAACGCCCTGAACATCGGTGAAACCTCCCTGGTGACCATCACCTTCAGCGAAGCCGTGAGCGGTTTCAGCAACGCCGACCTGACGATTGCCAACGGCACGTTGAGCGCGGTGAGCAGCAGCGACGGCGGCATCACCTGGACGGCGACTTTCACGCCGACCACCAGCATCACCGATGCCACCAACCTGATTACCCTGGACAACAGCGGTGTGCAAAATGCCTCGGGCAACGTGGGCAGCGGCACCACCGATTCGAACAACTTCGCCATCGACACCGTGCGCCCGACGGCCACCATCGTGGTGGCGGACACCACGCTGGCGCTGGGCCAAACCTCGCTGGTCACCATCACGTTCAGCGAGGCGGTCAGCGGTTTCTCCAATGCCGACCTGACTATTGCCAACGGCACGTTGAGTGCGGTGAGCAGCAGCGACGGCGGCATCACCTGGACGGCAACCTTCACGCCGACTGTCAGCGTCAACGATGCGACTAACCTAATCACGCTGGACAACACCGGCATCGTCGACCTGGCCGGTAACGCGGGCAGCGGCACCACCGACTCCAACAACTACGTGATCGACAGCCTGCGCCCGACCGCCACCATCGTCTTGAGTGATACGAGTCTGAAACCGGGCGAAACCGCGCTGGTGACCATCACTTTCTCCGAGGCCGTCAACGGATTCGACAACAGTGATCTGAGCATTGCCAACGGCACGTTGAGCGCCGTCAGCAGCAGCGATGGCGGGATCACCTGGACCGCGACTTTCACCCCGACCCTCGGCGTGACCGATACGACCAACCTCATCACCCTGAACAACACCGGCATCGCAGACCAGGCCGGTAACGCCGGTACGGGCACCACCAACTCCGCCAACTACGTGGTGGAAACCCAAGTGCCGACCGCGACCATCGTGATCGCCGACAACGCCCTCAAGGCCGGCGAAACTTCAGGCGTGACCATCACCTTCAGCGAAGCGGTGAGTGGTTTCAGCAACGCTGACCTGACCATCGCCAACGGCACGCTGAGCAATGTCTCGTCCAGCGACGGCGGCGTCACCTGGACGGCGACCTTCACGCCAACGGTCGACGTGACGGACAGCAGCAACCTGATCAGCCTCGACAACAGCGGTGTGATCAATGCATCAGGCAACAGCGGCGTGGGCGTGACCGATTCCAATAATTACGCCGTCGACACGGCGCGGCCGACCGCCACCATCGTGGTCGCGGACAATCGCCTCGGTATTGGCGAGACCACCACGGTAACCATCACCTTCAGCGAAGCGGTGTCCGGTTTCGACTTGTCGGACCTCAGCGTGGCCAACGGTGTGCTGTCCAACCTGGCCAGCAGCGACGGCGGCGTGACCTGGACCGCGACCCTGACGCCGACGGCGAACATCAACGACACCACCAACCTGATCCTGCTCGACACCGGCAACGTGGCCGACGCGGCAGGCAATGCCGGTGCCGCGATTGCCATTTCCAACAACTACGCCCTCGATGCCACGCGCCCGACCGCCACCATCGTGGTCGCCAATTCGCATTTGGGCATTGGCCAGACCACGCTCGTGACCTTCACCTTCAGCGAGGTGGTCAGCGACTTCGACTTGTCGGATTTGAGCGTGACCAACGGCGAATTGAGCAACCTGGCCAGCAGTGACGGCGGCAAGACCTGGACCGCGACCTTCACGCCCACCGCGAATATGTCCGACCCGAGCAACTTCATCGCCCTCGACACCAGCAATGTCGCCGACCTGGCAGGCAACATCGGCAGCAGCTTCGCCGTGTCCAACAATTACGCCATCGACGGTGAACGGCCGACCGTCACCGTCGTGGTCGCCAACCCGAACATTGGCGTCGGGCAGACGTCGCTGGTGACGATCACGTTCAATGAAGCAGTGAGCGGTTTCGATCTGTCCGACATCAATGTGGCCAACGGCACGTTGTCCGACCTGTCCAGCAGCGACGGCGGCACAACCTGGACCGCGATGCTGACGCCTACCAACAATGTCAGCAACGGCAGCAACGTGATCAGCCTGAACATCGCGGGCGTCAGTGACGGTTCGGGCAATGCCGGCAGCGGCGCCAGCCAGTCGAATAACTTCGCGATCAACACCGTATCGACCCCAAGTGTGTTGGTGCCGGTCGATCCGGTGATCCCCGTCTCGCAACCCGTAACCGTTGCTGAGCAACCGAACGCGCCGCTGCAACCGATCATTTTCGCCGCGCCAACGGGCGCGCTGGGCTCGCCGCTGACCTTTACCCCGCTGTTCGAAGACCGGGTGATCGGCAACGGCATCCGGCCGCTGGGGGACATTTTCATCAACCGCGGCGCGCTGACCCGCAGCTTCATCGCCCAGGTATTCAGCAGCAGCGACAGTGGCGGCGATGGGTCAGGTCACGGTTTCCTTGGCTTTGGGGGTGGCGATGGCGGGGTATTCAGCACCAGTACGCTGTCGAGTCTGTTCAATCAGGACACCAGCAGTGAACGCGGCGAGCTGAACTCTTTCGGCAGTCATTCCATCAGGGGCGGGGATGTTTCCCAAGGACTGCGCGGCGTGTTTGGCGCGCTGACGCTGAACGAGCAATTGCAACAACTCAAAGACACCGAGCAACGGCAGGTCGACAGCCTGGCCGCAGCGTTGAAACAGGTCGGCATCAGCGAAATGCAGGCCTGAAATAACCATAAAATCAGTGCAGCACTCAGGGGCAGTCAAGGATGAATAGAAGTCACTCGTTGTTGTGCGTCAGCCTGCTGGCGCTTGCGATAAGCGGATGTGCCGTCAAAAGTGAACCGATCGAACGCAGCGTCAGCGAACAGCGCGCCAAGAGCGATCTGCAAAATATGTACACCGGCCAGGAGCCGCTCAGTGGTCCGCTGACCTTGCACCAGGCCATGGCCCGTGCGGTGAAATACAACCTTGAAGGCCGGCTCAAGATCATGGAAGAGGCGTTGGCCAAGCGCCAACTCGACCTCGCCAGTTTCGACATGCTGCCGCGCATGGCCCTGGATGCAGGCTACGTCGGGCGTAGCAACGTTGGCGCCTCCAGCAGCCAGAGCGTACTGACCGGCACCCAGTCTTTGGAACCGTCGACCTCCCAGGACCGCGACCGCCGAGTGGCCGACCTGACCATGGTGTGGAACGTCCTCGACTTCGGCGTCAGCTACATCAGTGCCAAACAGCAGGGCGACCAGCGCCTGATTGTTCAGGAACGTCGGCGCAAGGTCATCAACACCATCGTCCAGGACGTGCGCTCGGCCTATTGGCGAGCGGTGGCTGCCGAACGTTTGCTCACGCAGATCGACAGCCTGATGGCGCGGGTCGATACGGCACGCGGCAACAGCCAAAGCATGAGCACCCAACGCATCGGCGATCCGATCCAGGCGCTGGGTTACCAGCGTTCGCTGATCGAGGCGACCCGCCAGTTGCAAGAGCAACGCCGGGCGCTGTCCCTGGCCAAAACCGAACTGGCGACCCTGATCAACCTGCCGATGGGCACCGATCTGAAATTGGCGACCCCGGACGACTACTCGATTCCGCAGTTGAAGGTCGGCATGGCCAGCCTGGAGCATGAAGCCCTGGCCAGCCGTCCGGAGCTGCGCGAACAGGATTACCAGACCCGCATCAGCACTGCCGAAACCCGTAAAGCCATGCTGCGGCTGTTGCCGGGGCTGGAGTTTTCGGCAGGTGGGCATTACGACAGCAACTCGTTTCTGGTCAACGACAAGTGGGCCGACTACGGGGTGAAATTGACCTGGAACCTGTTTAACGTGATTTCCGCACCGGCCGCGATCAACGTGGCCAAGGCCGGCGAAGAGGTCGCCAAGGCACGGCGCCAGGCCATGTCCATCGCGGTGCTGGCCCAGCTCTATGTGGCGAACGCCAACTACCAGGAAGCGCTGAATCAGTTCCAGACCAACCAGGAACTCTCGAGCATCGACGGGGAGATTCTGGGGCAATTGCGCAACCGTCATCAGGCGGCGGGACTTGGTGAACTGGACCTGATCCAGGGTGAACTGAACACGTTGCAGGCGGATTTGCGCCGGGACCTGTCCTATGCCGATCTGCGTAACGCCTACGGCCAGATCTTCGCCAGCGCCGGCCTCGATCCGATGCCGGACGAGGTGCAATCCACCGAAGTCCAATCCATCGCCACCGCCTTGGCCAACCGCGAAGCGGCGTGGGCGTCGGGCAATATCAGTGTGCCGGTGACCCATGCTCCGGTCCAATAACCTGCTGGCGCCGACCGCGAGCATCAATCGCGAACAACGGGAGACCCGCAATGGTCATCACGGCGCCGCGATCCTGCTGACCGGTTTGCCGGCGGCGGGTAAATCGACGCTGGCCCAGGCCCTGCACGCTGAGTTGTTCGAGCGCGGCGTGCAGAGCGTGGTGCTCGATGGCGACGGCTTGCGGGTCGGGCTCAATCGTGACCTGGGCTTTTCCGACAGCGATCGTCTGGAGAACATCCGCCGCGCCAGCGAACTCGCGGCGCTGTTGGTGGAGAACGGGCAGATCGTCATCCTCGCGATGATCGCGCCTCTGGTGGAGTTGCGTGAGGTGTTCGCTCGCCGTCTGGGTGAGGATTATCGCGAAGTCTGGTGCAGCGCTTCGTTGGCGGTGTGCGAGCAGCGTGATCCCAAAGGTCATTATGCGCGGGCGCGTCGTGGTGACCTGGCGGGGTTTACCGGGATTTCCGCGCCCTATGAACCGCCGCCGTCCGCCTCCCTGGTGCTCGACACCGGCGTGCAGTCGGTCGAAGCCTGCCTCGACCGCTTGCTGACCTGGCTCGGCGAGTGTGCGGTGCTGCCGAAACGATGAGCAGACCGGTATTTTCCCGCTTGCCGGTGGCGGTGGATTTACCGCTGTTGTTGCAGGCGCTGGCGGCGATTGGCGAGGACGCGTGGCATGCGCATTTCAACAGCGATTACTACGCCGGGGACTGGAGTGGTGTGGCGCTGGTGTCGGCGGCGGATGCGTTGACGGAACTGTCGCCGGGGCGTGGCGAACCGCTGTTGCGTTCGCCGTGGTTGCGGGATCCGCGATGGCAGCAGGGCTTGCGGGATCTGCCGCTGGAAATCGTCAGCGCACGCCTGTTGCGACTTGGGCCGGGCGGGCAGATTCATGAACATCGTGACTACGATCTTGGCGGACCAGCCGCCGATCTGCGTCTGCACATTCCGCTGCTCAGCCCGCCGAAAGTGGACTTCATGCTGGACGGTCAGCGCATGCCGATGACGGCGGGCGAGTGCTGGTTTCTCGACCTGTCGCGACCGCACCGTGTGGACAATCGGGATACTCAGGCGCGGGTTCATTTGGTGCTCGATTGCCGGCCGGGTGACTGGCTGGAGCAGGCGATTGTCGACGGTGTATCGACCACGCCGCAGCCGGGTTCGGGTGACGGCGCCTTGCTGCAATTTCAGCGTCTGGTGGCCAGTGATTTGCAGCTTTCGAAGACCTTGCAGGGCTTGCCGGACACCGAGGTGTTTATCACCCGCACCTTGGAGCTGGCGGCGGAGCGAGGCCTGGAATTTTCTCGGGAAGAACTGCGTGCCGCGATGCGCAGCGGTCGCCGCCGATGGAATGAACAATGGAGCGCCTGAATCTCGAAGGCTGGTTGCCGATTCGGATCTGGCAGCCGGCTGGCGAGTGGCAGGTCGATTGGTGCTGGTTCGGGGACACGCCATTGCATCAGCCGTTTTTTCGCGATGCCGTGGAAGCTGCGCTGAGGTTACCGTTCAATCAGGCGTTTCGTCGGCAGACGCCGCTGTCCATCCTCAGCAGTTTGCAATCGAGCCGTCCCGGTCTGGCACCCAGTGCCTTTATTTTTCACGCTTCGCGCTGTGGCTCGACGCTTATCAGTCAAATGCTCGCGCAACTCGCCAACCACATCGTCATCAGCGAACCGCCGCCGCTGGATGCGTTGTTGCGCAGTGGTTTGCCAGTCGTCGAACGGTGTGCCGCGGTCAAAGGGTTGTTGTCCGCCTATGGTCAGCGTCGGCTCGGTACGGAGCAACGGCTGGTGATCAAGCTCGATGCCTGGAACATCACCGAATTGCCCCTGTTGCGCGAGTGCTTTCCCGACACGCCCTGGTTGTTTGTGTACCGCGATCCGCTGGAAATTGCTGTTTCCCATCTGCGTCGACCGGGCATGCACATGGTGCCGGGAATGATCGGGGCCAGTGGGCTGGATGACGAATGGCCGTTCGACAGTCGTGAGGATTTTATTGCGCGGCGGTTGGGGCGGTTGCTGGCATCGGGGTTGGCGCAATGCCAGGCGTTTGGTGGGTTGGCGGTGAATTACGGCGAGTTGCCGGGCGCAATGGCGGGGCGGTTGGCTGGGTTTTTCGGGTTGGATGACGTGCAGAGGGAGCAAGTGTTTGCGGCGGTGGGGCGGCATGCCAAACAGCCTTCATCGGTGTT
The DNA here is from genome assembly GCF_007993905.1 of Pseudomonas sp. SJZ077. Classification (NCBI taxonomy): domain Bacteria; kingdom Pseudomonadati; phylum Pseudomonadota; class Gammaproteobacteria; order Pseudomonadales; family Pseudomonadaceae; genus Pseudomonas; species Pseudomonas sp. SJZ077. Next base: position 164,926 of record NZ_VIUJ01000013.1, on the reverse strand, counting down.
TGTCGGGGACTGTGATGACAAGCGGCGTGAGGCGTCGACGTTGTTGCGTGAGCGGGTGGAGCGTTGGGCGCGGGGGCCTTATGAGGCGCTGGTTGCCAAGTCATGCATTGACAGCACTGACGCCATCGCGAGCAGGCTCACTCCTACAGTTGATCTTCAGTGAACACAAATTATGTGTACGACGCAGATCCAATGTAGGAGCGAGCCTGCTCGGAAATCTCCGGAGGCATTACCAGACGTTGGTGTTTTCGCGGAAGGTCAGGATTTGGACGACAAATCCGCCATCCCCTTGAGCAATTCGATCGGCAGCGGGAAGACAATCGTCGCTGTCTTGTCCCCGGCAATCGAGCTCAGCGTCTGCATGTACCGCAATTGCATCGCCCCCGGCTGACGCCCCAACATCTCGGCGGCTTGCATGAGTTTTTCCGAGGCCTGCAATTCGCCTTCGGCGTGAATCACCTTGGCCCGGCGTTCCCGCTCGGCTTCGGCCTGTTTGGCGATGGCGCGGACCATCGATTCGTTGAGGTCCACATGCTTGATCTCGACGTTCGCCACCTTGATACCCCAGGCATCGGTCTGGGCGTCGAGCACTTGCTGGATGTCGATGTTCAGCCGCTCCCGTTCGGCCAGCAGTTCATCGAGCTCATGTTTACCCAGCACTGCCCGCAACGTGGTTTGGGCCAGTTGGCTGGTGGCCATGAGGAAGTCTTCGACCTGGATGATGGCTTTCTGCGGGTCGAGCACGCGGAAATACAGCACGGCGTTGACCTTGACCGAGACGTTGTCGCGGGTGATCACGTCTTGTGTCGGCACGTCGAGCACCACGGTGCGCAGGTCGACGCGAACCATTTGCTGGACCACCGGAATCAGCAGGATCAGGCCTGGCCCCTTGACTTGCCAGAAGCGCCCGAGCTGGAACACCACCCCGCGCTCGTATTCGCGCAGGATGCGGAAGGTCGACCCCGCCAGCGCGATCAGCAGTAACAGCAGCGCGGCAAAACCCAGTTGCAGGCCCATGGCTATTCTCCCTTCGACGCCGCGTCAGCCGCGGCCACTTTCAGCAGTAATCCCTTGCGTGCCACCACCCGGACCTTTTGCCCCGGTTGCAGCGGCGTGCTGCTGAGCACTTGCCACTGTTCGCCTTGCAGGTGCACCCAGCCGTTACAGGCGTTGTCGGCGTTCAACGAAATCACCGGCGTTACGCTGCCCACAAGTCCGGCATCGCCACTGACGTTGTGCCGCGGTCGGGTTTTCAGGGCGCGGATCAGCAGGAAGATCAACAAAAGCGCACTGATCAGTCCCAGGCCGATCATCAACGGCACCGGCACCTCGGTGTTGGTCAGAATCACCGCGCCGATGACGAACATCACAATGCCACCGAGCCCGATCACGCCGTAATTGGGCAGCGCCGCCTCGGCGATCAAAAAGGCGATGCCGAGCGTGATCAGCCAGATCCCCATGGGGTTGGGGGCCAGCAAGACAATGGTGTCCGACGCGAAGACCGATCCGCTCAAGGCCAACAGCAGCGCAACTGCACAGCAACGAATGTTCACGCGACCCTCCGGGAGAGTCATTGATGGTTCTTTATACAGTCTAGCTGAGCTGTGGGTTGTACGAATTTTGACCAGTTGTTGACCTTGGCCCGGCGGGCGGATTTCACTCCGGAATGCGCCAGCGGGCCTAGACTTTCAGTACGAAGAAAAGTGTTAACCATCGTCCGCCAAACAGTGTTTGCGGACACCGAGGTGCATCATGCGTATGGCAAGAACCCTGCAGAGCAGCCTGGACAAGGCGCACTGCGAATATGACATCGTGTCCCACCCGCACTCGGCCAGCAGCCTTGAAACCGCGCGACTCGCGGGCATTCCTGCCGAACGGGTGGCCAAGTCAGTTATCCTCGACGACCAACATGGGCATTTCCTGATGGCTGTGCTGCCCGCCAGCCGTCATCTGGACCTGAGCAAAGTTCGCAGCAGCGGCGAATGGCAGATCTCCCGGGAAAGCAACCTGCCGCACCTGTTCGATGATTGCGAACGCGGCGCTGTGCCCGCCCTGGGCGAAGCCTATGGCTTGGACGTGGTCATCGACCCGCTACTGACCCGGCAGAAAGACATCTATCTGGAAGCCGGCAACCACACCAATCTGTTGCGCATGGAAATGCCGCAGTTTCTGAAAATGGTGCCGCACGCCGAGGTGCGTGAATTGAGCCAATGAGTTTTGTGGAGTCAGTGACATCGCCTTCGCGGGCAAGCCTCGCTCCTACAGGATCACGCTGTCACCTGTAGGAGCGAGGCTTGCCCGCGAATGACTGCGCAGCAGTCACCCCATCATTTGCCATAAAAAGGAGCCCGACATGGAATCCCCAACCCACAACCTCCCCTCGCTGTTCAAGCAACTCGGCCTGCCGGACGACGCCGAAAGCATCGATAAATTCATCGCCACTCACTCACCGCTCAAGCCCGAATTGCATCTGGCCGATGCGTTTTTCTGGAACGAGAGCCAGGCTCAGTTATTGCGGGAGGAGATTCTGGATGATGCCGATTGGGCGGAGGTGGTGGATCAGCTGGATGTGCTGATGAGGAAGGGGCGGGGGGTGTAACCATCTGAGCGCAAGACCTTGTCACAGCTTTTCTGAAAGGTGTTACCTGAGCTGAAGTAGCTTTCATGGCGTTGAGTCCAACCATGAGACCGAGTCATGCAGCGTGTTTTGGCAGAAAGAGTCATCAGCATCTCTGAACTCGCGAAAAACGCAGGAACTATAGTGCGTGAGGCGCAAGACAGGCCTGTGGCGGTGATTGAAAAAAATCAGATCAAGGCCTCTCTGGTTTCGGCAGAGCTTTTCGAAACGATGCTGGTGCGTCTGGGCGATTTCAACCAGGGGTCCGGTTGAATGTCGTAAAACGGTCCGTCCGGCTACAGAATTGTTTCAAAACTTGACCAACTTTCCCCTCCAATGCCATATTGATAGTTAGCAAACTAACAGTGTGCATTTCCCCTCGTGCCGAAAAACCTCGACGCTCTCCAGATGAACATCAGCAGCTCCATGGTGGTGGCCGCGCGGCATTGGCGAAAGATCTGCCAGACCACGCTGGTCAACTATGGGATTTCCGAAGCCTGCGCCGTCCCGTTGTTGATGATCGGGCGCCTGGGCGAGGGTGTGCGACAGGTGACGGTGGCGCAGGCGGCTGGGATGGAGAGTCCGTCGCTGGTGCGTCTGCTCGATCAGCTGTGTCACGCCGGTTACGTCTGTCGCACTGAAGACGTCCATGACCGCCGCGCCAAATGCCTGAGCCTCACCGAAACCGGTCGGGAGCTGGTGCAGGCTGTCGAAATCGAGCTGGTGCGTTTGCGCCATGAAGTGCTCGAAGGGATCGACCGCAGTGATCTGGAAGCAACACTGCGGGTGTTGAGAGCCTTTGAAGCCGCGAACGCGCCATCGGTGGCCAACCCTTGAGCGGATTTTTCACCGGCGTTCCTCCGGCGCGGGACTGGTTCTACGGAGTGCGCACGTTCGCGGCGTCGATGATTGCGCTGTACATCGCCATGCTCATGCAAATGCCGCGTCCGTATTGGGCGATGGCCACGGTGTATATCGTTTCCAGCCCTTTTGTCGGCCCCACCAGTTCCAAGGCGTTGTACCGGGCGGTCGGCACCTTGCTCGGTGCGGCGGCCGCGGTTTTTTTCGTGCCGATGTTTGTCCAGAGCCCGTATGTGCTGGTGGTCGTGATCGCGCTGTGGACGGGGACGTTGCTGTTCCTGTCTTTGCATCTGCGCACGGCCAACAGTTATGCGCTGATGCTTGCCGGTTACACCCTGCCGCTGATCGCCCTGCCGGTTGTGGATAACCCGTTGGCGGTGTGGGATGTCGCGGAAGCGCGAACCGAAGAAATTTTTCTCGGCATCGCGGTGGCGGCCGTGGTCGGTGCCATGTTCTGGCCCCGGCGGCTGGCGCCGGTGTTCAACGATTCGGTGAACAAATGGTTCGCCGATGCCTCGACTTACAGCCTGCGTTTCCTCAGCCGCGACGTGCAACCTGATGAAGTCAGCGCCTTGCGCTCGGCGATGGTGGCGACGTTCAACAGCCTGGAATTGATGATCGGCCAGCTGCCCCACGAAGGCGCGCGGCCGCAGACGGTGCGTAATACCAAGGAACTGCGCGGCCGCATGATTCACCTGCTGCCCGTGATCGATGCCCTCGACGACGCGCTCTATGCCCTCGAACGCAGAACGCCCGAGCTTGTGGATAAGTTCGCGCCGCTGCTGACGGCGACCACCGAATGGCTGAATCACAAGGATGCCGACCTCGGCCGCTGGCAGGCGCTGAAGGATCAACTTGAGGCCTTGCAACCGTCCGCCGAAGCGCTGAATGACCGCAAGCAACTGCTGTTTTCCAACGCCCTGTATCGCCTCGGCGAGTGGGTCGACTTGTGGCAAGACTGCCGCAGCCTGCAATACGCCATTCAGTGCGAAAGCCAGGACAGCTGGCGCGCGGTGTATCGGCACTGGCGCCTGGGCCGCCTGTCGCCGTTTCTCGACCGGGGGCTGATGCTTTATTCGGCGGCGTCCACGGTGACCGCGATTATTGTCGCCTCGGTGCTATGGATCCTGCTCGGCTGGACCGATGGCGGCGCTGCGGTGATTCTGGCGGCGGTGGCGTGCAGCTTCTTCGCCTCGATGGACGACCCGGCGCCGCAGATTTTCCGGTTCTTTTTCTGGACCGCGATGTCGGTGTTGTTCGCCAGTCTTTATCTGTTCCTGGTCCTGCCTAACCTGCATGATTTTCCGATGCTGGTGCTGGCGTTTTCTGTGCCGTTCATTTGCATCGGCACCCTGACGGTCAAGCCGCAGTTTTACCTGGGCATGCTGCTGACGCTGGTCAACACCTCGTCGTTCATCAGCATTCAGGGCGCTTACGACGCGGATTTCCTCAGCTTCGCCAACTCCAACCTCGCCGGCCCCGTCGGCTTGCTGTTTGCCTTTGTCTGGACCCTGATCGCCCGGCCATTCGGTGCGGAACTGGCGGCCAAGCGCCTGACCCGTTTCAGCTGGCGCGACATTGTCAGCCTGACCGAGCCGGCCACGCTGGCCGAACACCGGCACCTGGGCGTGCAGATGCTCGATCGCCTGATGCAGCATCTGCCGCGGCTGGCCATGACCGGGCAAGACACCGGCATCGCGCTGCGGGAAGTGCGCGTATCGCTGAACCTGCTCGACTTGCTGGCTTATACGCCGCGAGTGCTCGGCGCCCCGCGAGTGCTGCTGCATCAAGTGGTGGCCGAGGTTGGCGAGTATTTCAAGGCGTGCCTGAAGGCGGGCGAGCGATTGCCGGCACCGAGCCCGCTGCTGATGACCCTCGACCGCACCCGCCGCGCCCTCAACACCGAGTGCGATGACGGCGCGCGTCTGCACCTGTTGCATGCCCTGAGCGGCCTGCGCCTGTCGCTGCTGCCAGGGGTGGAATTCGTCGCCTTGGGCGAACTCGAAGAACCGCTTCCCCATGGCATCGATGGAGCGCCTTTATGATCGGTGATCTGGATATCAGCGGGGTCTTCCTGCCCACGTTGCTGGTGCTGATGGGCATTACGTATCTGTTGTTCCTGTTGGTGCACGGGCTGCTGACACGCCTGCACTTTTACCGTCTGGTCTGGCACCGGGCATTGTTTAACGTGGCTCTCTACGCCTTGCTGCTTGGCGCCGTGGACTCACTCAGTCGATACCTGATGACATGAAAAAACCTTTTTTGACCCTCGGTCGCGTGGTCCTGACCTTGCTGATCGTGACCTTCGCCGTCGTCGTGGTCTGGCGCATGGTGATGTATTACATGTTCGCGCCCTGGACCCGGGACGGGCACATCCGCGCCGACATCGTGCAGATCGCGCCGGACGTTTCCGGGCTGATCCAGCAAGTGCAGGTGCGTGACAACCAATCGGTGAAACGCGGCCAGGTGCTGTTCAGCATCGACCAGGACCGATTCAAACTGGCCTTGCGTCAGGCGAAAGCGGCGGTCGCCGACCGTCAGGAAACCCTGGCCCAGGCGCAACGGGAAGCCAAGCGTAACCGCGGCCTGGGCAATCTGGTGCCGGGCGAGCAACTGGAAGAAAGCCAGTCGCGGGTCGCTCGCGCCGAAGTGGCGTTGATGGAAGCCCAAGTGGCGGTGGACAGCGCCCAGCTCAACCTCGACCGCTCGACCATTCGCAGCCCGGTGGATGGCTACGTCAACGACCGCGCGCCGCGTGCGCAGGAATTCGTCACCGCCGGGCGTCCGGTGTTGTCGGTGGTGGACAGTAATTCGTTCCACATCGACGGTTATTTCGAAGAAACCAAACTCGACGGCATTCATGTCGGCCAGTCGGTCGACATCCGCGTGGTCGGCGACCGCGCGCGTTTGCGTGGCCACGTGGAAAGCATCGTCGCCGGCATCGAGGACCGCGACCGCAGCAGCGGCAGCAACCTGCTGCCCAACGTCAATCCGGCCTTCAGCTGGGTGCGCCTGGCCCAGCGGATTCCGGTGCGGATTGCCTTCGACGACGTACCGGCGGATTTCCGCATGATCGCCGGGCGCACCGCCACGGTATCGATCATGGAAGACCAGCCGCAGGAGCCCGCGAAATGAGCAGGGCCGCGGGTTTGGCTGTCGTCGGATTAGGCGTGTTGCTGTCGGCCTGCCAGGTGGTCGGGCCGGATTATCACCTGCCGGACGACGCGGCCATCCACCGTGAAGACTTGCAGGGTGACTTGGCGGTGAACGGTAAAAATGTCGTTTCGGCCCCGGTGCCTGCCGATTGGTGGCGCCTGTATCAGGATCCGCGCCTGGACCAATTGGTGCAGCAGGCCATGGTCACCAATACCGATTTGCGCGTGGCGGCGGCGAGCCTTTCCCGGGCCCGTGCTCAGGTTGACGAAGCGCAGGCGGCGGGCGGCTGGAGCGGCGGCGTGAAAATGGGCGCCCAGCGTTTGCAGGAGTCCGGCGAAGCCTTCTTGCTGGCGGATAAAGTGCCCGTGGCCAACGTTGGCGACATCGGCATTACGACCTCGTATCAGTTCGACCTGTTTGGCACCTTGCAGCGCGGCATCGAAGCGGCCAAGGCCAATGCCGACGCGACCCAGGCTGCCGCCGATACCGCACGCATCACCTTGGTGGCCGATGTGGTTCGGGCCTACACCCAAGTGTGTGCGGCCAATGAAGAGCAGGAAATCGCTCAGCATTCCCTCGACCTGCAAGCCCAAGGCACGACCCTGATCCAGCGTCTGCGCGACGCCGGGCGCGGCGATGAAACCCAGGTCACGCGCTCGCAAACTCAATTCAAATCCTTGCGCGCCGACATGCCGCGCTATGAAGCGGCGCGCCAGGCGGGTTTGTTCCGTTTGTCGATGCTGTTGGCCAAACCGGTCGATCAGTTGCCAGCCGGGACCGCCACCTGCAACGAACTGCCGAAAATCACTCAATTATTGCCGGTCGGTGACGGCGCCACTTTGCTCAAGCGCCGGCCCGATGTGCGCCAGGCCGAGCGCCGATTGGCCGCCTCGACCGCTGGCATCGGCATCGCCACCGGCGAGTTGTACCCGGACATCAGCATCGGCGCGACCGTCGGCACCGTCGGCATCCTGGAAAACCTCGGCAAACCGGCGACCAACCGCTGGGGCTTTGGTCCGTTGTTGACCTGGACTGTGCCGTCCAATGGTTCCCGGGCGCGAATCCGTGAGGCAGAAGCGGCGACCCAAGGCACGCTTGCGCATTTCGACGGCGTGGTGCTCAACGCCATCCGCGAAACCCAGACCAGCCTGGCGCAATACTCCGCGCTGCTGCAACGCCGCGATGCGTTGGCCGATGCCGAACAATCGGCACAACTGGCCGCCGACCAGACCCACCGCTTCTTCCAGGCTGGCCGCGCATCGTTCCTGGCGGACCTGCAAGCCACCCGCACCTACACCGATGTACGGGCGCAATTGGCCTCCGCGAACACGCAAGTTGCCATGAGCCAGATCGATCTGTTCCTCGCGTTGGGCGGTGGCTGGGAAAGCGGACGAACGCAAGCGTCACAACCCGGCAAACCCTGAGGCCGTTGCTATGCTTTGATTTGATGAAGTCGCGCGTCGATTTCATCGATCAAGGCTCGCGTTGGTCATGGGGATCTAATAATGAAAAACCCTTATGCTCCCGGCTTCTGGTGCGCTATTGCGGCATTGGTTCTGCTGTCGGCCACCTATTTCTACGGCATCATGCTGGCCCACCAGATCGACAAGGCTCTGGTGTTCCTCGACAGCGCAGCCGCGCTGATTGCCGTGATGGCAATCGTCGTAGTGGCCTGGGCCTCAGTCCAGGGCCAGCGCATCAAGAAAAGACAACTCGAACAAGGCAAGACCCGGGTGCTGATCTGGGACACCAAGGTGGCGTTGCGTCGGGTCGAAACGGTGTTTGACCGCTATTTCTGGGGCAGTTACTGGCAACCGGGGCGCACGTTCCAGGAAGTCATGGGCGAACTCACCGGCACGCCACTGGAAAAAAGCCTCGATACGTTGAAGAAACAATGCCTTGAACTGGACAAGCAAGTCTCCGAAGACGGCAGGCACTGGCTGAACAACGCCCGCGAACTCTCCGATGTCGCCGCCGCCATGGCCCGCGAACGCTATCAGCTGGACTTCTGCGATCCCCGTGCGGACGTGACGGGCGGGGCGGTAATCAATCGCGATTTTGAAGTGCTGGTGTATACGTGGACGGCGCGACTCAAAAGCTTTGATCACCAGCTGGATGAGATGGAAGTTCAGTATTCCTGAATTGATGTTGTCGGTATTGACGCCTTCGCGGGCAAGCCTCGCTCCTACAAGGATCATGCGATACCTGTAGGAGCGAGGCTTGCCCGCGAACGCGATTTCATGACCGCCGAAACTCTCGGCCCGTGCACGCGGTCCATAGACACTCTTTAACCTTTAAACATTGGGCCACCCGGTGCGCCTGATGCTAATCTCCCTCGCACTTTCAGCGCAGTCGTGACCGCAACCCGTCAAGGGTTCAGGGAAGACGACCACATTTTCAACAACGGACATTGATCGGGTAATTCATGAATAAATCAGCAGGCGTGCTTCTTGGAATCGTCGTTGCCATCGGTGCAATCAGCGCCGGTGGTGCCTGGTACACCGGCACCAAAATCGAAGGCGTGCTGAATACCTCGATCGCTGACGCCAACAAAGAGCTGAAAGCCGCGCTGGTGGGTTCCAACGGCACGGCATCGCTGGAACTGGTCTCGCTGGAGCGCCACGTGTTCAGCAGCACCGCGCACTATCGCCTCAAGGGCGAAGGTGAAATGTTTGGCGAAGCGCCGGTCGAGTTGCTGTTCGTCGACCACATCGAACACGGACCGCTGCCGTTCTCGCGTCTGATGTCGCTGAAATGGCTGCCGGTCATGGCCACCAGTCACTACGAACTGGAAAGAACGCCAACCACCGAGAAATGGTTCGCCGCTGCCAAGGACCAGTCGCCTCTCAAGGGCCTGGTCAATATCGGGTACGACAATTCCACCAACGGTACGCTCGAATTGCTGCCGCTGGACGTGGCGCTGGACGCCACCTCCCATCTGAAGTTTTCCGGTCTGAACCTCGACGTCGCCGCCAGCGCCCAAGCCCAAAAGGTCAAGGCTGACGGCTACATGGACAGCCTGACGCTGACCACGGTGGCTGAAGACCAGACACCCGTGAAGGTCGAGCTGAACGGCCTGACCGTGGCCAGCAACCTGACCAAAAGCACCTACGGTTATTACGTCGGCGACAACACCCTGGAGGTGACCGACAGCAAAACCACCTTCGGCGCCAAACAGTCGGTACTGGGCTTCAAGAAATTTGAAATGAAAAACCACACCGAAGAGTCGGGCACCAGCGCTTCGGGGCGCGCCGATTACAAGGTGGGCGAGGTGTCGTTGAATGGCAAAACGTTCGGTTCTGCGCAGATGGCCATGAGCCTGAAAAACCTCGACATCCCGGCGACCATGTCGCTGATGCAGATCTACCAGACCAAATTGCAGCCCTACGAGAAGGCCGCCGCCGAAGCCGCTGCCGCCGGTGAACCGGCGCCAGAACTGGTGTTGACCCCGGAAGAAGAAGCACAGGTCAAAATCGGTCTGGAAAAACTGCTCGCGGCTGGCCCGCAGGTCGCCCTGGAGAATCTGTCGTTCAAATCCACCAACGGTGAAAGCCGCGCCAACCTGGTGCTCGACCTGACCAAACCGCAGTCCATGGACCTGCCGCCAGACCAGTTGACCCAACAACTGATTGCGCTGCTGGATTTCAATCTGAAAGTGTCCAAGCCAATGCTCGTTGACCTGTTCACTGTGCAATCGCAGATCGACGGTCAGACCGACGCCAAGCTCATCGCCGATCAGGCAACGGCGACTGCTGACATGTTCAGCAGCATGGCGGTCGGTACGCAATTGGCCAAGCTGGAGGGCAACGATGTCGTCGCCAAATTGCATTACGCCAACAATCAGGTGGAATTCAATGGCCAGAAAATGACCGTTGAACAATTTGTCGGCTTCGTGATGAGCAAACTCGGCGGCGTTGCACCGATTCAGTAATACCGTTCGCTTCATGGCAACGCCCGGTCTCTGCGAACGCAGGCACCGGGCGTTTTGCTGTCCGCTGTTTAAACCTAATCAACATCCCGAATCAACAGCCACGCCTCATCCACCGGCAGCGGTTGCTTCATCCGTTCAGCGAGCATCGCCATCGCCCGCTCTTTGTCGCAGGCAACAGCCGCCACCACCACGCCGTTCTTGCTGAACAGGCCGATAAAGGGTGGATGGTCAGGATTGCCCTTGAACTCGACTTCGTCCCAGCTTTCGGCGTGGCCGAGGTAGTCGTAATTTTTGCCGAAGTGCCAGGTCCAGAAATACGGCACGTCGAGGTAGTGCTCGTCGCCGCCCAGCATGTTCGCCGCCGCAATCCGCGCCTGTTGCTGCGCCAGGCGCCAGTGCTCGATGCGCTGGGGCTGGCCGTTGAGCGGGAAGGTCGCGATATCACCCGCCGCCCAGAGCCCTTCGGCCACGCGCATGCCGCCGTCGGCCTGCAGTGAACGGTCTTTTTCCTTGGGCAGGTCGGCAAACGGATCCGTCGCCGGGCTGACGCCTATGCCGACGAGCACCAGATCGGCAGGCAAACGTTGACCGTTTTCCAGTTTCACCGCTTCGACCTTGCCCGCGCCTTCGATTTGCGCGGCTTCGCTGTCGGTATGAAACACCACGCCGTTGGCCACGTGCCGGGCACGAATCGCTTTGCCGACCGCTTCGCCAAACTGCTTGACGAACGGCACTGCGTGGCGCGCCAGCACGGTGACCTCCAGACCGTATTGGCGCAGGGCCGACGCGGACTCCAAGGCAATGAAGCTATCGCCGATGATCACCACCCGTTGGCCGGGTTTTGCCGCGTTCAGAATCCGCGTCGCCTGATCTTTGGAGCGCAGCAGGAAGACTTGCGGCAAGTCGGCGCCTGGCAACGTGAGGGGGTTGGGTGTGCCGCCGGTCGCGAGCAGCGCAGCGTCATAGGTCAGTGACTGACCGTCGGCCAGTCGCAGTGTTTTGTTGGCTGTATCCAGGCTCGCCACTTCACCATTTATTCGCTCGATGCGCTGCTCGCGGTAAAAGCGTTCATCCCGTAGCGGCGGGACTTCTTCGGGCGGCATTTCCCCGGCAATCACAAATTTGCTCAGCACTGTGCGGTCGTAACCGGCGTCGGCTTCACGGTCGATCAGCACGACGCGGCCGCCGAAGCCTTTTTCGCGCAATGCCGCCGCTCCCGCTGTGCCGGCGGCCCCGGCTCCGATGATCACAAATGTGCGCTCATCATCGGCTGGCGGGGTGTGGGGATCCGAGAGCGGCTGATCGTCGACCCAGACCTCGTCATCACGCATCTCCAGGGGATAGCGCTTGAGGCTGTCCAGAGACGGCGGATCACATAGCCCGCCATCCTCGATCCGATACGCGGCTTTGTGCCACGGACAGATCAGACGCCCATGACACAGCGCACCCTCGGCCAGCGGCGCCCCGGCGTGGGGGCATTCACCTTGATAGGCGCGCAATTGATCGCCGACCCTTAGCAAAACTATCTTGGTGTCCGCGATCCGTACTTCCAGGCCTCGGTTTTCGGGCACATCGGCAAAACGGGCGACGCGGTGCAGGGCCATGATCATTCTCCAGGCGGGCGTTTCACTTAAGAGTTTGGCCTTAGTCCCGAGGTTCAGCCAATTCCCACTGCCACCGCACCAACGGTACGGCTATAGTTCGCAGGCCGACGAAGGCCCCATCCGCACAAGGTGCTCCGGAATGACCCGATTGACCTCTCTGAACCCTTGGCTGGCGGCCGTTGCAGTCGCCCTTTGCGTGCAATTTCCGGCGCAGGCCCAGGAGCGTTTCACCGTCAGCATTCCCGGTGTTTCGGATAACCGCCTGTTCACCTCGGCGGCGGCCAGCGACGCCAGCGGCTGCGGCGGCAAGAATCAGCCCCCGGCCCTGAGCTGGAACGCCGGCCCCCAGGGCACCTTGAGCTACGCCATCGTCATGCACGACCCGGACGGCCAGAAAGGCCTTGGGGTCGATCACTGGATTCACTACGGCATCAAGGCCACGACCCGTCAGATCCCGGCCGGAGTGGGCGCCAAATCCGCGCTAGAAGGTATGGGCGGCAGCAACAGCAAAGGCACCACCGGCTACATCGGTCCTTGCCCACCCATCGGCGACAGCTCCCACCACTACATTATCCAGCTCTACGCCCTGGACCTCGCTCCGGACGCCTTGCCCGCCGGCCTGACGCGTGCGCAGCTGCTGGAGAAAATCAAAGGCCATGTGCTGAAAAACAGCAGTGTGGTGCGGCGTTATCACCGCTGAGATTGATTTTTCAGCCGGGTTAACCCGAACCTGGACGGGGGCTCGTCTCAGAGGATGAATGGATCAATTTCCTCCTGAGGTCAGCCCCCATGTCCCTCCCTCTGCATTTCCTCCGCCCGGCCGCCCAGGGTTTCACCGTCGGGTTGCTGTTGGCCGTTGCCGGTTGCGGCGCTTCCTCTAAACCTGAGTCCGCCGCAGTGTCGCCACCGGCTCAAGGTGCACTGAAGACTGAGGCGCTGGTGCGCAGCGAGTCCGTTGCCGCGGATGCCTCGATGGCCAAACGCAGCGCCCGTCCAGCCCCCATGGTGAGCTTTGCGCCTGAGGTGGCTGCGCCGGGTTATCGGGATGAGCAGCGCGAGCAATATCAGGCATTGGCGGATAACCCGATTCACAGTGTGGCCGAGGCGCCGGTCTCGACCTTCAGCGCCGACGTCGATACCGGCGCTTACGCCAATGTCCGCCGCTTGCTGAATCAGGGACGCCTGCCGCCCGAAGGCGCTGTGCGGCTGGAAGAACTGGTCAATTACTTCCCCTACGACTACGCGCTGCCCACGGACGGCTCGCCTTTTGGCGTGACCACTGAACTGGCGCCATCGCCATGGAATCCGCATACCCGTTTGCTGCGCATCGGTATCAAAGCCTCGGACCGCGCAGTCGCGGAACTGGCCCCGGCCAACCTGGTGTTTTTGGTGGACGTCTCCGGCTCGATGGACCGTCGCGAAGGTTTGCCACTGGTCAAAAGCACCCTGAAATTGCTGGTCGATCAACTGCGCGAGCAGGACCGGGTGTCTTTGGTGGTCTACGCCGGCGATTCGCGTGTGGTTCTTGAGCCGACTTCTGGACGGGAAAAAGCGAAGATTCGTACAGCGATTGATCAATTGACCGCCGGTGGCTCGACGGCGGGTGCCTCGGGCATCGAATTGGCCTACCAGATGGCGCAACAAGCCTTCATTCTCAAAGGCATCAACCGCATCCTGCTGGCCACGGACGGTGACTTCAACGTCGGCATCAGCGACTTCGACAGCCTCAAGCAAATGGCTGTGGATAAACGCAAGACGGGCGTTTCCCTGACCACCTTGGGTTTTGGTGTGGATAACTACAATGAACATCTGATGGAACAACTGGCCGACGCCGGCGATGGCAACTACGCCTACATCGACAACCTGCGCGAGGCGCGCAAAGTGCTGGTGGATCAACTCGGTTCAACCCTCGCGGTGGTGGCGAAAAACGTGAAGCTGCAAGTGGAGTTCAACCCGGCGCAGGTCAGCGAATATCGGCTGCTGGGGTATGAGAACCGGGCGCTGAAGCGTGAGGATTTCAGCAACGACAAAGTCGATGCCGGTGAAATTGGTGCAGGACACACGGTGACGGCGTTGTACGAAATCGTGCCCAAGGGCGAGAAGGGCAGGCTGGAGCCGCTGCGGTATGGCAAGGCTGAGCCGGTGGCTTCCGGTACAACTGGGGAGTTGGCGATGCTGCGTGTGCGATATCAGCTGCCGGAAGGTGGGAAAAGTCGCTTGATCGAACGGCCGATTGCGGGTAATTCGGTCGGCAACGCCAGTGATGACCTGCGCTTCGCGTCGGCTGTGGCAGCGTTTTCCCAGCAGCTCAAGGACGGGCGTTACACCGGTGATTTCAGCCTGAAGGACACCGAAGCCTTGGCGCGCGGTGCACGGGGCGACGACCCATTCGGTCTGCGCGCAGAGTTCGTGCAATTGGTTGAGTTGGCGCAGAGCCTGCGAACCACTACCACCGCCTCCAACACTGAGTCGCATAAAGGAGCTTATAACTGACATGTCCGCGCCTGAACCGAGCGACGAATCGCTACTGGCCCGGTACCGCGCAGGCGACGGGCCAGCGTTCGAGATCTTGTACGCCCGTCATCGCCAGGGCCTCTACCGATTCCTCTTCGGTTTGAGCGGCAGGCCTGAACTGGCCGAAGAGGTTTACCAGGACACCTGGCTGAGCCTGATCCGCAGCACCAGTCAGCCACAAGGCCGGGCGAATTTTCGTACATGGCTTTATCAGATTGCCCGCAACCGATTGATCGATCACTGGCGCAAACATGGCATTCACAACCCTTTGCACGATAGCTACGACGAACAAACCCACGCCGTGATTGATGAGGCGACCGATCCCGAACAACTGCTGAGCCTGAGCCGCGACAGCCAACGCCTCGAAACCGCGTTGCACGACTTGCCCGCCGACCAGCGCGAAGTGTTCCTGCTCCGCGCCCACGGCGATCTCGACCTGCCGCAGATCGCCGCCCTCACCGAAACACCCCTGGAAACCGTCAAGAGTCGCTTGCGCTATGCCCAGCAAAAACTGCGTCGGCTGCTGGCCGAGGAGGTACTGACATGACTGACGCCCGTAAAACACCGGAAGACCAAGTGCTTCAGCATTACCGTGAACACGTGGCTGGCGAACCACCGGCTCATCTGGATGCATTCATCCTGGCTGCTGCACACCGTGAAACACCTGCGCACAAACCGAACCTGTGGCAACGATGGGTCCAGGCTTGCCAAAAACCTCGTTGGCAGGTCGCATTCGCCAGCCTCGTTGGCGTCGCCTTCATGTTGGCGCTGGTGCAGCGTACGCCTGAGCAAGTGCCAACTTTGGATTCCAGCCCTGCACCCAAAACCTCGTCTTTTGCGGTCAAGAAAGAAGCTGCAGAAGCACCTGCATCGGTTGCCCGCTCAATGGCGGCCCCGGCCGGCGCGATGTCCGCGCCTGCGCCCGCACCCGTAGCGCCAATGGCTGAATTTGCCGCGCCGGCGCAGAGCGAATCGATCAGTGCTGACATGGCGGAAGAATCAAAAATGAGCAAACGCCCAGCGGAGGCTCCGGCGAAATTTATCGACGACCAGTTACGTGAAGTGATTCGCTTGCAAAATGCCGGTCAAACCAAAGCAGCTGATGAGCTGATGGCGACCTTGCACAAACGCTTTCCCAAGGAAAATCTCGCGGCTCGGCTCAAGGAATTGCAGAAAAACTGAGCAGCAGGGCGGTCGGCCATTTGGCAACGAGCCCCGAAAGCGCGCACTATCGGCCTATAGCCGATGCGTTGGAGGATGCCGTGGCAAAAAAAATCGACCGCATCGCCCAAATGCTCAACTGCCCGGAAAAGGGTGAGGTATTGCGGCGCGCTGTGACGGAGAGTCGTAAGGAGTTTCTGCTGGCGAAGCAGGCAGAGGAAGCGCTGGAGGAAGACGTTCTTGACGATGAAGAGGTTGAGGACGAAGAGGATGATGAGTATGACGAGTTTGATTGGACGACGGAATGAAAGACCACATTATGCTCGTTTGTGAATCTGACACCTTGGTTGCTCAGCGCTCGTCCTACACGGAATCACAGCAGATGGCAGTTCGGTTACAAGCTAAGGCTATTGAAGCTAGCTGTAATGATCCGCGTCCAAATATCGCCGCCGAAACAGTGTTTGCGGAGCTTTATGTGCTCATTGATGACATTGAGGCTAAGCAAAGCAGGACGGGACACCGCCCACAAAAAAGCCCCAGTCCCTAAGGCCTGAGGCTTTCTCGTTTCTACTAGTATGGTGCACCAGGCGGGATTCGAACCCACGACCCCTGCCTTCGGAGGGCAGTACTCTATCCAGCTGAGCTACTGGTGCAAGCGGGCGCCATGATACTCATATGCACTGCGGGCGTCCATGCTGCTGAATCGACTGCGGTTTTCGCAAGCGTAACAACCGTTTGCTACGTTGATCAGAAAAAGTAGGCAAATGCGGCGTTTTCGTTCTTTTTTTCGAACAGACTATTGTCCTTTACCCCCTTTGATCCTAGGATTCGTTTGAGATTTCAAACGCTCTTGTCTGGGTGCTGAACCGCACGAGTTTCGAACAGTGCGCTATTTATGTGCTTCAGCCCGGTGAATGATTTCCCTGACGGCAGCCTACAAGGCGCCTTTCTACAATCATAATTCGCTCCGCGCTGGTCGCGGTGCTGTTAAGGAAAGCCGACATGCAGCTTAAAGATACCCAGTTGTTCCGCCAGCAAGCCTTTATCGATGGCGCTTGGGTTGATGCGGACAATGGTCTGACGATCAAGGTCAACAACCCGGCAACGGGCGAAATTCTGGGCACTGTGCCGAAAATGGGCGCTGCCGAAACCCGCCGTGCGATCGAAGCCGCTGACAAGGCGCTGCCGGCCTGGCGTGCACTGACCGCCAAGGACCGCGCGAACAAGCTGCGTCGCTGGTTCGAACTGATCATCGAAAACCAGGACGACCTGGCTCGACTGATGACCCTGGAACAGGGCAAGCCATTGGCTGAAGCCAAGGGCGAAATCGTTTACGCCGCTTCCTTTATCGAGTGGTTCGCCGAAGAAGCCAAGCGCATCTACGGTGACGTGATTCCGGGCCACCAGCCAGACAAGCGCCTGATCGTGATCAAGCAGCCGATCGGCGTGACCGCAGCCATCACCCCGTGGAACTTCCCGGCCGCGATGATCACCCGTAAAGCCGGCCCGGCCCTGGCCGCCGGTTGCACCATGGTACTCAAGCCTGCTTCGCAAACCCCTTTCTCCGCATTCGCGTTGGCTGAACTGGCCCAGCGTGCCGGCATCCCTGCCGGTGTGTTCAGCGTGGTCACCGGCAGTGCCGGCGACATCGGCAGCGAGCTGACCAGCAACCCGATCGTGCGTAAATTGTCCTTCACTGGCTCGACCGAAATCGGTCGTCAGTTGATGGCTGAATGCGCCAAGGACATCAAGAAAGTGTCCCTGGAACTGGGCGGCAACGCGCCGTTCATCGTGTTCGACGACGCGGACCTGGATAAGGCCGTCGAAGGCGCGATCATTTCCAAGTACCGCAACAACGGCCAGACCTGCGTCTGCGCCAACCGTCTGTACATTCAGGATTCGGTCTACGACGCGTTTGCCGAGAAGCTGAAAGTGGCCGTGGCCAAACTCAAGATCGGCAACGGTCTGGAAGAAGGCACCACCACTGGCCCGCTGATCGACGAAAAAGCCGTGGCCAAGGTTCAAGAGCACATTGCTGACGCAATCAGCAAAGGCGCAACCGTTCTGGCGGGTGGCAAGGTCATGGAAGGCAACTTCTTCGAGCCGACTATTCTGACCAACGTGCCGAAAAACGCTGCCGTGGCCAAGGAAGAAACCTTCGGTCCATTGGCGCCACTGTTCCGCTTTAAAGACGAAGCCGAAGTGATCGCGATGTCCAACGACACCGAGTTCGGCCTGGCCTCGTATTTCTATGCTCGCGACCTGGGTCGTGTGTTCCGTGTGGCCGAAGCTCTGGAATACGGCATGGTCGGCGTCAACACCGGGTTGATCTCCAACGAAGTCGCGCCGTTCGGCGGCATCAAGGCGTCGGGCCTGGGCCGTGAAGGCTCCAAGTACGGCATCGAAGATTACCTGGAAATCAAATACCTCTGCCTGGGCATCTAAGCTCGGCAGACGGGAATGCAACAAGCGGAAAGGGCACGAGAGCGCTGTCCCTTTCTGCGCTTCAAACGGAATTTTCTCTGTGGCCGGGAAAGCTGTGGCAGTCGATCATCGCATGCTGCCGTAGTTGCCTCCCCGCCGCATTTTCCTTGAACCACGCCGCCCGATGAGCGGTGAATGAGGACTTTATGAGCAAGACTAACGCATCCCTGATGAAACGCCGCGAAGCCGCTGTACCGCGCGGTGTTGGCCAGATTCACCCGATCTTCGCCGACCACGCGAAGAACGCCACCGTGACCGACGTTGAAGGTCGCGAGTTCATCGACTTCGCCGGCGGTATCGCCGTGCTGAACACCGGTCACGTGCACCCGAAAATCATCGCCGCGGTGACCGAGCAGCTGAACAAGCTGACCCACACCTGCTTCCAGGTGCTGGCCTACGAACCGTACGTAGAGCTGTGCGAAAAAATCAACGCCAAGGTGCCAGGTGATTTCGCCAAGAAAACCCTGCTGGTCACCACCGGTTCCGAAGCCGTTGAAAACGCTGTGAAGATCGCCCGTGCCGCCACTGGCCGTGCCGGCGTGATCGCGTTCACCGGCGCTTACCACGGTCGCACCATGATGACCCTGGGCCTGACCGGTAAAGTCGTGCCTTACTCGGCCGGCATGGGCCTGATGCCAGGCGGCATCTTCCGCGCGCTGTACCCGAACGAACTGCACGGTGTGAGCGTCGACGACTCGATCGCCAGCATCGAACGCATCTTCAAGAACGACGCCGAGCCGCGTGACATCGCTGCCATCATCATTGAGCCGGTTCAGGGCGAAGGCGGCTTCTACGTCGCGCCTAAAGAGTTCATGAAGCGTCTGCGTGCCCTGTGCGACCAGCACGGCATCCTGCTGATCGCTGATGAAGTGCAAACCGGCGCTGGCCGTACCGGCACGTTCTTCGCCATGGAACAGATGGGCGTTTGCGCCGACCTGACCACTTTCGCCAAATCCATCGCTGGCGGCTTCCCGTTGGCCGGTGTGTGCGGCAAGGCCGAATACATGGACGCCATTGCTCCAGGCGGCCTGGGCGGTACTTACGCCGGTAGCCCGATTGCTTGCGCTGCGGCCCTGGCCGTGATGGAAGTGTTCGAAGAAGAGCACCTGCTGGATCGCTGCAAGGCAGTCGGCGAGCGTCTGGTCACTGGCCTGAAAGCCATCCAGGCCAAATACCCGGTGATCGGCGAAGTCCGTGCCCTGGGCGCGATGATCGCGGTCGAGCTGTTTGTCGACGGTGACAGCCACAAGCCGAACGCTGCCGCGGTGGCATCGGTGGTGGCCAAGGCTCGCGACAAAGGGCTGATCCTGCTGTCCTGCGGCACTTACGGCAACGTTCTGCGCGTCCTGGTTCCGCTGACCGCGCCGGATGAGCAATTGGACAAAGGTCTGGCAATTATCGAAGAGTGCTTCTCGGAACTCTGATCTAAAATGTTCATATGAATGTGTGAGCTGATCGACAAAAAACCCGCTTCGGCGGGTTTTTTTGTCCCCGGGACAAACGGCACCGTCCATGATCAGCATTGACTAAGGTACAAGCATCGCAAAGGGAGCGTGCAGATGACCGCTGTGGTTTTACCGGCTGTACCGCGTGTGTTGGTTGCCGAGGCTGACCCTTGGTCTCGTGACCTGATCAAACAAGTGCTGTTGAGCGTGCGCTGTGACGCACGGCTGGATCTGTGTGCCGATGGTCAGGAAGCGTTGCGGCTGTTGGCGGAAAATCCGTATGACCTGGTGATCGTCGACGGGGAGCTGCCCGGCGTCGACGGTCTGAATGTCTTGCGCAACGTCCGTCAGCGCAAACGCAATCCGCCACTGCCTTTCATCCTGATGAGCAGCCGCAACGACAGCGCCAGTGTGCGCGAAGCCTTGCCCCTGGCGCCTACGGCGTACCTGACCAAGCCCCTGAACATGGAAAGCCTGACCCAGCGTCTGCAGGATCTGCTGCTGAACGCCGGTGAAGAGGTTTTCTGTGAAATGCCGACACTGGCGGCCGGCATGACCTTGTCGGTGTATCTGCAGCGCCGTCGCGAACTGGCGGAGGGTGCGCCATTGATGGCCGATGTGCAGATGGCGGTCAACGCCAGCCTGAACACCCGCGGTCTTGACCTGGTGCGGCTGGAAGAGGAAATCCGCACCGACCCGCACATCACCGCCGTTCTGATCGCGGCGGCTAACAGCGCGGCGCTGCACGTTGGCGATGCGGTCCAGACCTTGTCTCAGGCGCTGCACCGCTTGGGCTCCGCGCAAAGCATGAACCTGATCCTCGGGTTGGCACTCAAGCACAGTGCCCGGCTCAGCGATCCGTTCCTGGCGGACTATGCCGAGCGCTTCTGGGACTTGTCTCTGCACACTGCCGAATACGCCCGCACGCTGGCGCGGTTGCTGGATCTGGATCAAGAGCGTTGTTATTGCGCAGGCATTCTGCATTGCCTCGGCGACCTTGCGTTGCTGAGGTGTTTGCAGGAATGGAAGCAGGCCGGTGGCGAGCTGGATGAACGGGAGGAGGTCGGCAATGCCTTGGCCGAGTTCGGCGCAGCCTACGGTTCGTCGCTGCGGACTCGCTGGCGGCTGCCGCTGGAGTTGCGGGAGTTGATTGCAGCGGCCTATCAGCTCGGTGGCGGCGTTTATTCTCGCGAAGCGTTGGTGATGAACATGGCCGCGCAACTGGCGCGCCTGACCGAGCACGAGGGCATTGAGGCCTTGGCGAAGAGCCGGACTGCGCGGTTGCTCAAGATCGGCTTGCCGGAGTTGATGCGGCTGCGCAAAAAGTAAACTTCACACAAAAACCTGTGGGAGCGAGCCTGCTCGCTCGCACAGGAGTTGTGTTGGATTTTGGATGGGTGTCACCCGGAAATAATGCGGTTTTTACCCTGGCGCTTGGCTTCATACATGGCGGCATCCGCGCGGGCGAACACGCTGTCGAGGGAGTCGTCCTCCGGCGTCAGGCTGGTCAAGCCCTGGCTGACGGTGATGCCGAACGTCTGGTCATCATGGCTGAAGCTCAGTTGCTGAATCTGCCATTGCAGGCGCTCGGCGACTTGCATGGCCATGTCGGGTGCACAGCCGGGAAACACCGCTGCGAATTCCTCGCCTCCGATCCGCCCGAATACATCTCCCCGGCGTAATGCAGCTCGACCGCTCTCGGCGATTCGTTGCAGTACGTTGTCGCCCGCTTGATGACCGTAAGTGTCGTTGACCCCTTTGAAGTCATCTATGTCCAGCAACAGGAACGCCATCGGTGCGCCTTGCTTGCGCGCCTGAGCAAACTCGCGTTGGGCGCATTCGAAGAAGTGTCGGCGATTGCTGCTTTGCGTCAGCACATCGGTGGTCGCCAGGCGCTGCAACTCGGCTTCCATCCGTTTCTTTTCGGTGATGTCTTCGGCAATGCCGACGATGGTCACCGGTTGGCCCGGCTCGGCCTGGCGGTTGATGAAGCATTTGTCGCTGAGCCAGCGCACCTGGCCGTCGGCGGCGATGATGCGGTATTCGCGGTCTTCAACGGCGCCTTTGACCAGCACTTCGGCGAGGCTGCGCTCGGCGTAGTCGAGGTCATCGGGGTAAATGCTGTCGCGCCATTCGTTGTAGTCGGACAGCAAGCTGCCAGCCGATCGGCCAAAAATCCGTTCATACGCCGGACTGACGTAGAGCACCTGACGGGTTTCCCAGTTGAAGGCCCAAAGCACCGCGTTGACGCTCACCAGCAGGGAGCTGAACAGCTGTTCGCGTTCGCTCAGGCGCGCGACTTCGCTCTGGGCGTGCATTAGCGCCATCAGGGTTTGAGCAGTGTCGGGCGATTGAGCGAAGGATGCGTCTTGCAGGTTTTTTGGGACCATTGGGACAACTCTCAAAGGGCGTGCGCCGCTTGAGGTTCGAAAGCAGCAACAACGAAGCCCGCCGGGGTATGGCGAAGTGTCTTTGAGATAGGGGATTTGGAGATTGGTTCCCGCACTACGTGGCGAGGAGGCTTGCTCCCGCCGGGCGGTATCTGAGGCGCGTTTTTTCAGTTAAAACGCGTCGTCAGATTTTGCGGCGACGTCGTCGCCGCACGGGGGCAAGCCCCCTCGCCACAGGGAAGAGCTTCGGCAGGGTCAGGCAGCGGCGGGGCGCAGGGAGTAGGTTTTCAACTGGTCGGCGAAGTCGCGCAGGGATTGAATCCCGCTGGCTTCCGCTTCGTGCACCCAATCCTTGATGGCAGCCAGCATGTCGTGACCATTTGAGCTGGTCTTGACCCAGATCTGCTGCAAGGCCAGGCGTTTCTCGTAAATTACCTTCAGCGCCTGGCTGTGCTCGAGCATGGTCTGGATGCGCAGGTGGTGCTTATCGTCCAGCAGACTGGTTTCCCGCGAAAGCAGACGCTTGGCCCGGTGGAACTGGTGACGGACCGAGTGATCGACCTTTTCCAGCTCTTGCTTGACCAGCGGCGCGATGACCAATTTGCGGTATTGGGCCATGATCTGGAAGCGGTTGTTGAGGATCGCCATGGCGGTGTCCATGTCCAGGCTGCCTTTGCCTTCGACGCGGTGGGCGATCGGTGCAACCCGCTGGACCTTGGCCAGGCGGAAGAAACTGAAGACCTGGATCCAGGCCCAACCGAGGTCGAACTCCCACTTCTTCACCGACAGTTTTGCCGAGTTAGGGTAGGTGTGATGGTTGTTGTGCAGTTCTTCGCCGCCGATCAGGATGCCCCAAGGCACCAGGTTGGTCGCCGCGTCGCGGCATTCGAAGTTGCGGTAGCCGATGGCATGGCCCAGGCCATTGACCACGCCGGCGGCCCACACCGGGATCCACATCATCTGGATCGCCCAGATGGTGATGCCGATGGTGCCAAACAGCAGCAGGTCGATGACGCCCATGATCGCCACACCCAGCAGCGGGAAACGGCTGTAGAGGTTGCGCTCGATCCAGTCTTCAGGGCAGTTCTTGCCGTAGATGCGCAGGGTCTCCGGGTTTTCCGCTTCGGCGCGGTACAGCTCGGCACCTTTGCGCAGAACGGTGGACAGGCCCTTGATGACCGGGCTGTGCGGGTCATCGACGGTTTCGCATTTGGCGTGATGCTTGCGGTGGATAGCGGTCCACTCGCGGGTGTTCTGCGCCGTGGTTAGCCACAGCCAGAAACGGAAGAAATGTTTCAGGCCAGCATTGAGCTCAAGCGAGCGATGGGCTGAATAACGGTGCAGATAGACCGTGACGCCGATGATCGTCACGTGGGTCATCAGCAGGGTGACTGCCACCAGTGACCAGGGCGACAAGCCGAGAAAACCTTCGTACCACATAGGCTATAGGGCCCTCGATAAAGAAAAAAACAGCCGTTGCATTATCACTAAGCCCACAGATAAAACCAGCCACCCTTTCAGATAAGAGTGGCTGGATGTTTCTTTAACCTATAATCCCATCCTTTTCGCAGGGACAAGGACGGCTAATGTCTGCCACCTATCGCGACGCGTCGCGAGCAGCGCTGCTCTATCTATTGATTTCCATCGTCTGGTTGCAGCTCAGCGGCTATTTATTGAACAGTTTCTTCGATGGCTCCGACGAGCTGGTACGTTGGCAACTGATCAACGGTTATGTCTGGATCCTGCTGAGCACCGGCTTGATCTTCGTTGCCAGAGCGCGATTGCTCCGTTGCCTGGGGATCGGCAACACATTGAGTGAGCGTCATGAAGAGCGCGAGCGTTTGCGCCAGGCGGCTGCGGTGTTCGATTGCACGCGTGAAGGTGTGCTGGTCACCGATAGCAACGGGCTGATCGTCCACGTTAACCGGGCGTTCATGGAAATCACCGGCTACTCGCAGGCGGAAGTGCTGGGTCAGCGACCGAGCCTGTTCAAGTCGGGCCATCACCCCGCGGATTTTTACCAGACGATGTTCGTGACACTCAAGAGCCTCGGCGAGTGGAGCGGGGAGATCTGGAACCGCCGCAAAAGCGGTGAGATCTACCCGCAATGGCAGACGATCCGCGTCATTCGCGACGATCAGGGCCAGCTCAGCCATTACGTCGCGGTGTTTTCCGACATCAGTGCGATCAAGAACTCCGAACATGAACTCAAGCACCTGGCTCATCACGATCCGCTGACGGATCTGCCTAACCGCTTGCTGTTCACCGACCGTACCGAGCAGGCGCTGACGTCGGCGCAACTGCACAAGCGTGGCTGTGCATTACTGATGATCGACCTGGATCATTTCAAAATGATCAACGACAGCCTTGGGCACACCATCGGTGACGAACTGCTCAAGGCCGTGGCCGAGCGATTGCAGGCCATGCTCGGGCCGGAGCTCACGCTGGCGCGGCTCGGTGGCGATGAGTTCGCGGTGCTCGCCGAAAGCTGTCCGCAGTTGATGCAGGCGGCGGCGCTCGCGCAACGGATCATTGATGCTCTCAAAGAGCCGTTCCAGATCGGCGGGCATCAACTGTTCATCAATACCAGCATCGGTATCAGTCTGTTCCCCGGCGATGCCTTGAGCGCCGAACAATTATTGCGTAACGCTGACTCGGCGCTGTTCAAGGCCAAAAGCGCCGGTCGCGATGGCTACGCCTTGTACACCGAAGAGCTGACCGCCCATGCCCAGAATCGGGTCGAGACGGCTGTTGAATTGCGCCGAGCGCTGGAGCATCAGGAGCTGCGCGTTTATTACCAGCCGGTTCACGACCTCAGGACCCGTCGCCTGGTGGGCGCCGAGGCGCTGGTGCGCTGGGAGCATCCGCAACGGGGGCTGGTGCCGCCGGCAGAATTCATTCCCATCGCCGAACGCACCGGGTTGATCGCGGAGATCGATGCGTGGGTGATGCGCCAGGCTTGTCAGCAAATGTGCTCGTGGCAGCAGGCCGGTGTGGTGTTGTCGTTTATCGCGGTAAACGTCTCGTCTCGACTGTTCGCTCGCCGTGAGCTCTTTCAGCAAGTGGCGAAAGTACTTCACGAAACCGGGCTCGACCCAGCGTTTCTGGAACTGGAAGTCACCGAGAGCGCGGTCATGGAAGACCCGGAAGTGGCCTTGGAGCAGATGCATCGACTGCGCGAGTTGGGTGTGCGGCTGGCCATCGATGATTTCGGCACCGGCTATTCGTCGCTGCTGCGGCTCAAGCGTTTGCCGGTGCAGAAGCTCAAGATCGATCAGGGCTTCGTCGCAGGATTGCCGTGGGATGAGGACGACGTGGCGATCGTGCGGGTGATTATCGCGCTGGCGCAAAGCATGGGGATGCAGGTGCACGCCGAAGGGATCGAGCAGGTCGAGCAGGCGCGTTTCCTGCTCGAACACGATTGCGATCTGGGCCAGGGCTACTGGTTTGGGCGACCGGTTCCGGCCGAGCAGCTCGATTGGGCGCATGCGCCGGAAATTCGCTAAGCGCAGGTCCCCCCTTAATCCGTGACGCAAAGCGTCACCGGATACTTCCCCCCTTCGCGCATAGCGCCGAAGCGATCTGCTTTCTGGTTATATAAACATTCTTAAATAGTCTTTTTAAGAATATCTACGCGTCTCTAGTATTGCTCTCACGCCGCAAGCAGTGCCGCCACTGCCAGGCAATCTCTCAGTTGAAGGAGCAGCACCATGAGCGCATCCCTACGTAGCGTTGAGGGTCAAGACGAAGCCACCATCTTGCGTGAGATCCAGAGCGCACTGCGCGACCTGCGCTTTGGCGCAGTCGAGATCACCGTGCACAACGCTCAGGTGGTCCAGATCGAACGCAAAGAAAAATTCCGTCTGCAAAGCCCGAGCAACAAACCGAGCTGAAAAAAACCGGCAGCCCGCGCTTCCAGCACTCCATAAAAAAAGCCAACACATCCAAGAATTCCAGGAGCTTTCACCATGTCGTCGATTCGTCATTTCGCTTTGGCCGCCCTGGCCAGTGCATTTTTTGCTGGTTCTGCGGTTGCCAAGGATTACGAGTTGCTCAACGTGTCGTATGACCCGACTCGCGAGCTGTATCAGGATTACAACGCCGAGTTCGTCAACTTCTGGAAGAAGGACCACGCTGGCGATAACGTGAAAATCCAGCAGTCCCACGGTGGTTCCGGCAAACAAGGCCGTGCCGTGATCGATGGCCTGCGCGCCGACGTGGTGACCCTGGCCCTGGCCGGTGACATCGACGAAATCGCAAAACTCGGCAAGACCCTGCCGGCCGACTGGCAGAAGCGTCTTCCCGAGGCGAGCACGCCTTACACCTCGACCATCGTGTTCCTGGTACGCAAGGGCAACCCTAAAGGCATCAAGGACTGGGGCGACCTGGTCAAAAACGACGTGTCGGTCATCACTCCTAATCCGAAAACCTCCGGCGGTGCGCGCTGGAACTTCCTCGCGGCCTGGGCCTACGGCCTGAAAGCCAACGGTGGTGACGAAGCCAAGGCCAAGGAATACGTGCAGACCCTGTTCAAGCATGTGCCGGTCCTGGACACCGGCGCTCGCGGTTCGACCATTACTTTCGTCAACAACGGTCAGGGTGACGTGTTGCTGGCCTGGGAAAACGAAGCGTTCCTGGCTTTGAAAGAAGACGGCGGCGCGGACAAGTTCGAAATCGTTGTGCCTTCGCTGTCGATCCTCGCCGAACCGCCGGTGGCTGTGGTCGACAAGAACGCCGAGAAAAAGGGCAACGCCGAGATCGCCGAGGCGTACCTCAAGCACCTGTACAGCCCTGCCGGCCAGGAAATTGCGGCGAAAAACTTCTATCGTCCACGTGACAAGGATGTGGCCGCCAAGTACAGCAAGCAGTTCCCGACCCTGGACCTGGTGACCATAGACAAGGATTTCGGCGGCTGGAAAAGCGCTCAGCCGAAATTCTTCAATGATGGCGGTGTGTTCGACCAGATCTACCAGGCGCAGTAGTTTTAAATAGCCATCAACGAGCCCCGGATTTAAGTTCGGGGCTTTGCGCGTTCTCAACCAAGGACTTTTATGTCGCGTCGTATCTCCCCCGTCATACCCGGCTTCGGGCTGACGCTGGGCTACACCTTGGTGTACCTCAGCCTGATTGTGCTCATTCCACTGGCGGCGATGTTCGTGCATGCCGCTCAACTCACCTGGGATCAGTTCTGGGCGATTATCTCGGCGCCACGGGTGCTGGCGGCGTTGAAGCTGAGCTTCGGCACCGCGCTCTATGCCGCGATCATCAACGGCATCATCGGCACGCTGCTGGCCTGGGTGCTGGTGCGCTATACCTTCCCTGGACGCAAAGTCATCGATGCGATGATCGACTTACCCTTCGCTTTGCCCACCGCCGTGGCCGGTATCGCGCTGACTGCGCTATACGCGCCCAATGGTTGGGTAGGTCAGTTTGCAGCGGACCTGGGTTTCAAGATCGCGTATACCCCCCTCGGCATCACCCTCGCCCTCACTTTTGTGACACTTCCATTCGTAGTACGTACCGTACAGCCAGTATTGGCTGATATCCCGCGTGAAGTGGAAGAAGCGGCAGCGTGCCTGGGTGCAAAACCGCTACAGGTTTTCCGCCATATTCTGGTGCCCGCGCTGCTGCCAGCCTGGCTGACCGGTTTCGCGTTGGCCTTTGCCCGCGGGGTCGGCGAGTACGGTTCGGTGATTTTCATCGCCGGCAATATGCCGATGAAAACCGAGATCCTGCCGCTGCTGATCATGGTCAAACTCGACCAGTACGATTACACCGGCGCCACGTCCATTGGTGTACTGATGCTGGTGGTTTCCTTCGTCCTGTTGCTGCTGATCAACTTGCTGCAGCGGCGCATCGAAACCCCATAAGGAGGCGCAGAAATGTCCCAATCGTCTATTGCTGCTGCTTCCTCGAACGCCGCCCGCCGTGGCAGTGCTTCGTCGCGGCGAATCCTGATCGGCCTTGGCTGGCTGGTGTTCGTCCTGTTCCTGTTGCTGCCGCTGGTGATCGTGGTCTCTCAGGGCCTGAAGCTCGGAATCGGTGCGTTCTTCACCGCGATCTTCGAACCCGACGCGCTGTCGGCCCTGAAACTCACGGTGATTGCCGTGCTGATATCAGTGCCGCTGAACCTGGTGTTCGGTGTCAGCGCTGCATGGTGCGTGAGCAAATACTCGTTCCGTGGCAAAAGTATGCTGGTCACGCTGATCGACCTGCCGTTCTCGGTATCGCCGGTCATCGCCGGTCTGGTCTACGTGCTGATGTTTGGCGCCCAGGGCCTGTTCGGGCCGTGGTTGCAGGATCACGACATCCAGATCGTCTTCGCCTTGCCGGGCATCGTGCTGGCGACGATTTTCGTCACCGTGCCGTTCGTGGCGCGTGAACTGATCCCGCTGATGCAGGAACAAGGCACCCAGGAAGAAGAGGCTGCGCGCTTGCTCGGGGCCAATGGCTGGCAGATGTTCTGGCACGTCACCGTTCCCAACATTAAATGGGGTCTGATCTACGGCGTGGTGTTGTGTACCGCGCGGGCCATGGGTGAATTCGGTGCGGTGTCGGTGGTTTCCGGGCACATTCGCGGGGTGACCAACACCCTGCCGCTGCACGTCGAGATCCTCTACAACGAATACAACCACGTGGCCGCGTTCGCTGTGGCGAGCCTGTTGCTGATCCTGGCGCTCTGCATCCTGCTGCTCAAGCAGTGGAGCGAAAACCGTATTAACCGCCTGCGCGCCAGCGCCGCGGAGGAATAAGTCATGTCGATCGAAGTGCGTAACGTCAGCAAGAATTTCAATGCGTTCAAGGCGCTGGACAACATCAGCCTGGACATTCAAAGCGGCGAACTCGTGGCCCTGCTCGGCCCTTCGGGTTGCGGCAAGACCACGCTGCTGCGGATCATCGCCGGCCTGGAAACCCCGGATCAGGGCAACATCGTGTTCCACGGTGAAGACGTCTCCGGCCATGACGTGCGTGATCGCAATGTCGGCTTCGTGTTCCAGCACTACGCGCTGTTCCGTCACATGACGGTGTTCGACAACGTCGCGTTCGGCCTGCGCATGAAACCGAAAAACCAGCGCCCAAGCGAAAGCCAGATCGCGGTGAAGGTTCATGAACTGCTGAACATGGTGCAACTGGATTGGCTGTCGGATCGCTACCCGGAGCAACTTTCCGGCGGCCAGCGTCAGCGTATCGCGTTGGCCCGTGCCTTGGCGGTGGAGCCGAAAGTCCTGCTGCTCGATGAACCGTTCGGGGCGCTCGACGCCAAGGTCCGCAAGGAGCTGCGTCGCTGGCTCGCACGGCTGCACGAAGACATCAACCTGACCTCGGTGTTCGTGACCCACGACCAGGAAGAGGCCATGGAAGTCGCCGACCGTATCGTGGTGATGAACAAAGGCGTGATCGAACAGATCGGCTCACCGGGCGACGTCTACGAAAACCCGGCCAGCGATTTCGTTTATCACTTCCTCGGTGATTCGAACCGCCTGCATCTGGGCGAAGACAACCACGTGCTGTTCCGCCCGCATGAAGTGTCGCTGTCGCGGCATGAGCTGGAAGACCATCACGCGGCGCAAGTGCGGGATATCCGTCCGCTGGGCGCGACCACTCGGGTGACGTTGAAGGTCGAAGGCCAGAGCGAGTTGATCGAAGCTGAAGTGGTGAAGGATCACGACAGCCTGATTGACCTGGCGAAGGGCGATACGCTGTTCTTCAAGCCCAAGGTCTGGCAGAAACTCGCCAACATCTAAGGCAAAAGCTTCGCGGGCAAGCCTCGCACCTACAGGGGATCTATGGCGTACATAGATCCCCTTTAGGTGCGAGGCTTGCCCGCGAAAGCAATCTACGCAGCAGCGCGCTTCGGATTGACCCGCACCCCACCCACCCGCGCCTCGATCTGCTCTTTCAAATCCCGCCGCATCCCTAGCAAAAACGCCAGTTCAACCACCACAAACAGTGGCCCGACAATCAACCCCGTCACATCATCGACAAACGCCGGTTTGCGTCCTTCATAGTGATGACCGACAAACTGAATCGCCCAGCCCACCACAAACATCCCGATCCCGCTCGAGAGCCACACCAGCGTACTTTGCTGCGCGAGAACCTGACCCGCCCAGACGCACAGCCCCAGCAGCACCGTCATCAACACCCCGAGGCGTACCTCCAGGCGCAGGTAAAACCATGCCGAGGCCAGTGCCAGCAGCACCGCCGGCGACACCCAGCCCCCGACCCATTGCGGCCGCGACAGCAGCACCGCCACCGCCACCACAATCAGCGGAATCCCGATAAAGTGGCTGGCGATATTGCGCGGGTCACGGTGGTAAGCGGCGTATTGACTGAGATGGTCAACGAGGCTTTTCATTGTTATTCCTCCTGTAGGGTGATTGATCATGCCTCGGGTTCACCTTTCGCTCTGTCAGGCAGGCGACAATCTCCAGGAGTTTTCATGAGCATGCAGGTTTGGCGTTCGCGCCTGGAGTCGGGGCAGTGGTTCAGTCATTTACCGGTTCCCTTACAGGATAGTCTGCTGGCTGCGGCCCGGGTGCGACGGTTGTCGACCGGGCAGCTGTTGTTCAAACGCGGTGACCCGCCGTGCGGGTTGTATGCGGTGATCGAAGGCGCGGTACGCATCGGCGCGGTCAGCGAGCAGGGCAAGGAAGCGCTGTTGAGCCTGGTGGAGTCGCCCCATTGGTTCGGCGAAATCTGCCTGTTCGACGGCCAGCCACGCACCCACGATGCGTTCGGCGTTGGCCAGTGCACCCTGTTGCACATCCCGCAGGCGGCATTGCTGGCGTTGCTCGACGAACAACCGGTGTATTGGCGGCAGCTGGCATTGCTGATGAGCCACAAACTGCGCCTGACCTTCATCAACCTCGAACAGCTGAGCCTGATGCCCGCCCCGGCACGCCTGGCTCACCGCCTGCTGATGATCGCTGAGGGCTACGGCGAATACGATCCGCCGCGCCGCGTGCTGCAACTGCCGCAGGAGCAACTGGCGTCAATGCTGTCGCTGTCGCGCCAGACCACCAACCAGATCCTCAAGGACTTGCAGGGGCAGGGCATTCTGAATTTGAAGTATGGCGAGATCGAAATCCTCAACGCCGAGGGCTTGCGGGCCTTGGCGATTTTCTGAAACTCAGCGTTTTTGATGGGCTTTGCCCGCGAACGCGCCTAGCCTGTGATGACGACAATCGAGGTGTGCCATGCGTGTGCTGCTAGTAGAAGACGAATCGGAGATCGCCAAACGCCTGGCCAACGGCCTGAACGAGGCGAGTTATTCAGTCGATGTGGCGCTCAACGGTATGGACGGGCGTCGCTTTATCGAGTCCGGCGAATACGATCTGATCATCCTCGACGTGATGCTGCCGGGGCTCAACGGCTGGCAGTTGCTGCAACAGATCCGCAAGCTCGGCGACACGCCGGTGCTGTTGCTGACCACCAAGGACGGCATCGAAGATCGCCTGCGTGGGTTGGAGCTGCATGAAGATGATTACCTGCTCAAGCCGTTTGCCGTGAGCGAACTGGTGACGCGGGTGCGCAAGTTGTTGCGGCGGGATCGGGGGCGTTAGGGCGTTACTGCGGTGTCTGGCCTGGCCCCTTCGCGGGTAAGCCTTGCTCCTACAGGTTTTTCGATTTGCCGCGATATTGTGGTCCATATGGAACCACTGTAGGAGCGAGGCTTGCCCGCGAAGAGGCCGGTTCTGGCAAACCATCTTTCCGATGTTTCACCGCAACCCATCCCGAAACTGCCCCGGTGTCATCCCGGTCCAGCGCTTGAACGCGCGGCTGAAGCTGCTGGTATCGGCGAACCCCAGCATATAGCTGACTTCACTCAACGAGCATTGCGGGTCACGCAGGTGCAGCAGCGCCAGGTTTTCGCGGCTTTCATTGAGCAGCGCGTCGAATCGACAACCTTCGTCCGCGAGATGCCGTTGCAGGCTGCGCAAGCTCAGGTGCAGGGCCTTGGCGATGTGTTCGGCGCTCGGTTCGCCTTCGGGCAATTGTTCTTCAATGGCATCGCGGACCTTGCGTTCCCACGTCAGCGGCTTGAGTTGCGCCAAAGTACGCTTGAGCACTGCTTCGTTGTGTTCAGCCAGTTCCGGATTGGCATCGTCCAGGTGACTGTCGAAGTCCACGAGGGCAAATTCCAGTCGGTCCTCGTCGGCGGCGAAGTGCACCGGCGAACGAAAGACTTTGTGCCATTGATGCGGGTCGGCCGGTTCCGGGCGGCGCAGATACACCGCCAGCGGGGCATATTCGCGGCCCAGGCGATTGCGGCAGGTGCGCACGTAAATCGCGGCAAACGCGTCGATGGCCTCCAGCGCCGGTGCGGGATTGCCTTGCGGAATTTTCAGGCGGAAGCGGTAGCGATCTTCAGCGCGGGTCAGTTCCAGTTCCAGCGCATCGCTGACCACCTGGTGATAACGCACGATGCGCTCGAACACTTCGCGCAGGCTGCCACTGGCCACCAGCGCATAACCGAGTGCATGGAACGTGGTCGGGCTGACAAAACGTGACACCCGCAGACCGATCGCCGGGTCGCCGCTGACCTGCACCGCGATTTCCCACAGGCGCGTGGTGCCCGACAACGGGTAACGGGCGTTCGGGTCGTCCATCAATTGCGGGTCGAGCCCCGCCTGCTGGCACAGAGCGGTGCTGTCGAGGCCCAGCGCATCGAGTTGCTTGCGCAGGGCGCGGGTCCAGCTGGCGAGGGAGGTCGGTTCAGTCATGCTGATTGGCGCTTCCGGTCAACAGGTTGGCGTTCACGGCTACCACGGTGTGAGGGTTCACAAGGCAGGATGCGAACATCAATAACCAGAGGATGGAAGCATGGACGGTACTTCTGCAAGTCCCCAGCGACTGAATGCAGCCCAACGATCAGCGCATATTCGCGAAGTGGTGCTGGCCAGAGGGGTCGAACTGCGAAAACGCTACCCGATTCTCAACCATCAGGACGCCTTGGGCGCGGGCATTCTGGCCTTCGCGCTGGCCGGAATGATCGGTTCAGCGGCGCTCTACCTGACCGGGCACCTGGCCTGGTGGGCGTGCCTGTTGCTCAACGCGTTTTTCGCCTCGTTGACTCACGAGCTGGAACACGACCTGATTCATAGCATGTACTTCCGCAAACAACGGGTGCCGCACAACCTGATGATGGGCCTGGTGTGGCTGGCGCGCCCGAGCACGATCAATCCATGGATTCGCCGGCATCTGCACCTCAATCACCACAAGGTGTCCGGTACGGAAGCCGACATGGAAGAGCGCGCGATCACCAACGGCGAGCCTTGGGGATTTGCGCGGTTGTTGATGGTCGGCGACAACGTGATGTCGGCGTTCATTCGCATGCTGCGCGCCAGGACCTGGGCGCATAAATTCAGCATCATCAAACGCACGTTGAAGGTCTACGCGCCGCTGGCGCTGGTGCATTGGGGCGCCTGGTACATGTTCCTCGGTTTCCATGCGGCGAATGGCATTGCCTACCTGACGGGGTCACCCATCGAATGGTCGGCGACCACGCTGTCGGTGATGACAGTCATCGACATCGCGGCGGTGGTGATCATCGGCCCGAACGTGTTGCGCACGTTTTGCCTGCATTTTGTCAGCTCCAACATGCATTACTACGGGGACGTGGAGCCGGGGAATGTGATTCAGCAAACCCAGGTGCTGAACCCTTGGTGGATGTGGCCTATGCAAGCGTTCTGCTTCAACTTCGGCAGCAGCCACGGGATTCATCACTTCGTGGTGAAGGAACCGTTTTACATCCGCCAGATGACCGTGCCGGTGGCGCACAAGGTGATGCGCGAGATGGGCGTGCGGTTCAATGATTTCGGGACGTTTGGGCGGGCGAACCGGTTTGTACGCGAGGAAACAGCAGAGGCGCAGGAGGTGCGTGCCGCTCAGGCTTGATCGATGTTCTCGGAAACTCAACACGGCAAAGGCGCCCGTCATCAATCTGACCCAAAGGGGCGGTACGTTATGACCCAAGCAGGATGACTTGGTAGTTACTGTATCGCGATCCACTTATGCGTTTCGGATCTAATAAAGTAATTAAATATTCCTTTATTGGATAAGTATTTAAGTCAATCATCGCATCCAGTGATGTTGATTAGGGCTAGCAGATTTTGAGTTTCCGGGGCCGTCTCCTTGGCAGGGTGCGGTCCCTTTTTTTGTCTTTTCAAAACCACCGCATATTCCTTATAGGTCTTAATAAATAGCTTCTTATTCCTTAACGGGTATAACTCTCCTCCCTATACTCGACCGGGAACAGACACGCAGCAGGAGAGCTCCCCCATGCGCAACGAATCAATTCGCTACCTGATTGTGCCGGGCTGGCAAGGATCGCCGGAAGATCATTGGCAAAGTCACTGGCAGAACAGCCTGCCCAATAGCGCTCGGGTGGAGCAGGCCGACTGGCTGACGCCGCGTCGTGAAGACTGGGTTGCCGCGCTGGCAGAAGCGATTGCTGCCGACAGCACGCCGGTGATCTTGATTGCGCACAGTCTGGGTTGCATTACGGTCGCCCATTGGGCGGCCACGGCATCGCTGCATTTTTTGCGACAGGTTCGCGGTGCCTTGCTGGTCGCGCCGGCGGACGTTGAACGTCCGGCATGTGCTCCGGCCTTGCGCAACTTCGCACCGATTCCCACAACCCTTTTGCCCTTCCCGAGCCAGGTCGTCAGCTCCGACAACGACAGCGCCGTGAGTGCGCCGCGAGCCCTGGAGCTGGCTCGCAACTGGGGCGCCGAGGCGGGGATTCTGCCGGGTGCCGGACACATCAACGTGAAGTCCGGTCACCAGCGCTGGGAGCAGGGATTTGCCTATCTCTATCGCCTGCAAAATCGAATGGAACACCACGCCCTGCGACGCGCTTGAACCTTTTTCTTTTTTAGAACGCCAACCCGTCTCCCGGCGGTTCAGGGCGGGAGTCTGCCATGAGTTTTGAAGCCTTCGGTCAGCCACTGCTGACCTTTCCCGACGCAGAAAAAAGTCCCCTGAGTATTCGCGCCAAGGCGCTGGTGTTTGTCGATCCACGTTCCCGGCAGTTGCGCCAGGAGCTGGAACAACTGGCGCCGCGCTCGATCTCGGTGTTGATCCGTGGTGAAACCGGCAGCGGCAAGGAATTGCTTGCGCGGCACATCCATCGTGCCAGTGATCGCGGAGGGTTATTCGTCTCGGTCAACTGCGGCGCCATCAGCCCGACCTATGCTGACGCCGAACTGTTCGGCTATGCCGCCGGCAGTTACAGCGGATCGGCCAGCAGCCGCGCGGGGTGGTTCGGTTCGGCCAATGGCGGCACGCTCTACCTGGATGAGATCGGCGACTTGCCGCTGCCGATCCAGATCAAATTGCTCGCCGCCCTGGAAAACCACGAAGTCACCCGCGTTGGCGCTCAGCAACCGAGCCCGGTGGACGTGCGCCTGGTGGCGGCCACCAGTATCGATCTGGCCCAGGCGGTGGCGGCCGGGAAATTCCATGAGCGGCTTTATCACTACCTCAGCGAAGGTCAACTCGAACTGCCGGCATTGCGTGACAGGGTCGGGGATATTTTGTCGCTGTCAGAATATTTCCTCGGCATCTACAGCCAGCGCCTCGACCTGCCGGTGCCGCTGATCAGTGAGGCCGCGCAGTTGGTGCTGGAGCGGCACAGTTGGCCGGGCAATACCCGGGAGCTGGAGAATGTCATTCACTTTGCGCTGCTGGTCAGTACCGGCGACGAGATTTTGCCGGAGCATTTGAATCTGCCTGAAGTGCCTGTGTCGTTGGTGCAGATAGAGCAGCAGATCGCTCAAGTGAGCAAAAACGGCACGGCTGACGAGCGTTCGGCGCTGAAGGATCTGCTCGAAAGCTTTAGCCGAATGCTGTAACCCGTGTGGGTTAGAGCTGTATGAACAAAATGGAATATGAGAGTGAATAAAAGATATTGTTCGGGAATAAAAAATCCCGGTATTGTCCGCCTCACGCCAGCGATAGCACTTCACTGGCACACGTACTATTTAGCCGTCGTCGCTGACGACCGTGATTTTCGATAAGGACACTGCATGAAAAAGGTTCTGTTGTTCACCGCACTGGCGGCTGCCCTGACTGCGGGCCTGGCCCAGGCTGGCGAGAAACTGGTGGTGGCGGCGACCCCGGTTCCACACGCCGAGATTCTGGAACTGATCAAGCCAACCCTCGCCAAAGAAGGCGTGGACCTGGAAATCAAAGTGTTCACCGACTACGTTCAGCCGAACGTACAGGTCGATCAGAAGCGTCTGGACGCCAACTACTTCCAGACCCTGCCGTACCTGAAAAGCTTCAACGAAGGCAAAGGCACTAATCTGGTAACCGTGATCGGCGTGCACGTCGAACCATTCGGCGGCTACTCGAAGAAAGTCAAAACCCTGGCTGAGCTGAAAGACGGCGCGACCATCGCCATCCCGAACGAAGGCAGCAACAGCGGCCGTGCCCTGATCCTGCTGCAGAAGGCTGGCCTGATCGAGTTGAAAGACCCGAAAAACGCTCTGGCTACGCCGAAAGACATCGCCAAGAACCCGCACAACTTCAAGTTCAAGGAATTGGAATCGGCCATGCTGCCGCGTGTGCTGGATCAGGTCGACCTGGACATGATCAACACCAACTACGCGCTGGAAGCAGGTCTGAACCCGGCTAAAGATGCGCTGGTGATTGAAGGTGCCGATTCGCCTTACGTGAACTTCCTGGTGGCTCGTCCGGACAACAAGGACAGCGTTGCCATCCAGAAACTGGCCAAAGCCCTGACCAGCCCGGAAGTGAAAGCATTCATCGAGAAGAAGTACAGCGGCGCGGTACTGCCGGCGTTCTGATTCGCGAGGTAAACCCCTTCAAGGTTTCGAACGCCGACGGCTGGTAAAGCGTCGGCGTTTTTTTTGCCTGCGAGAAACCTGTGGCGAGGGAGCTTGCTCCCGCTGGGTTGCGACCCTAAATCCTGCACATGCGCTTCTTCAGGCACACCGTTTCGACTGATTTTGCGACTGCTGCGCAGTCGAGCGGGACGGTGCGGCGGTCCGACAAGCTCCCTCGTCACAAAAGCGCCCGCGCATTCAGGCTACTCTGGCCTCCAGCGCCCGGCGCAATGCCACCAATAACTTCACGATTTCCTGCGGATCCAACCGCTGTGGCACTTTCATCTCAGCCATTTTTCTCTTCCTTGTGAGGGTTCAGCCAGGGAGTCTGGCCAAAAGCTGTGCGTCCTTGGAGGGGCTTTTTGAAAAAAAGATCCCTCCTACAGCTGCAAGGAAAATAGTCGTCTTCTTTCGCCGCGACAAATCCGCGGGATAGTTTTTTGCGTGATGCGACAAGGTCGACGTGAAGCTGGCCAACACGATCGTCATCCGAACCTCAGGCTGGCTCTCAGTGGGCTCCGCCACGTGCTACAAGATTTGTGACTTGATGGCTTTATTTGAGGGCGTCAGGTGCACCCATGGAACCCTGTTCTAAGCTCACAGTCGTATCGCCATTGGCACGTCCGTACAACGCAAAGGAGTCTGCATGGCTGGTCCCGGATTGAAAATAGCGGTTGGTCTGAGCCTCCTTGCACTACTGACCGCGTGTGGCGATAAAAAACCGGTCGAGAAGGACCGTCCACGGGTCTTCGTCCAAGAGGTCAAACCCTTGGATTACGCCGCGTCGGTGACGCTCACCGGCGATGTTCAGGCCCGGGTCCAGACTGAGTTGTCGTTCCGCGTGGGCGGCAAGATCATTCAGCGCATGGTCGATGTCGGTGACCGAGTGTCGGCCAAACAAGTGCTGGCCAGACTCGATCCCAAAGACCTGCAGACCAGCGTCAATTCGGCCCAGGCCCAAGTCACCGCCGAGCAGGCCCGGGTCAAACAGACCGCCGCCGCGTTTGTCCGCCAGCAAAAACTCCTGCCCAAGGGCTACACCAGCCAAAGCGAATACGATTCCGCGCAAGCTGCCTTGCGCAGCAGTCAGAGTGCGTTGACCGCTGCCCAGGCGCAATTTGCCAACGCCCGTGAACAACTCGGCTACACCGCGCTGATTGCCGAGGCGCCAGGCGTGATAACGGCGCGTCAGGCCGAAGTCGGCCAAGTGGTGCAGGCGACGGTGCCGATTTTCAGCCTGGCGCGCGATGGTGAGCGTGACGCGGTGTTCAACGTCTACGAATCGCTGCTGGCCGAGGCGCCGGAGGATAAAACCATCGTGGTCAGCCTGCTCGACAACCCGTCGATCAAAACCACTGGCACCGTGCGGGAGATCACCCCGGCGGTGTCCGCGCAGACCGGCACCGTGCAAGTCAAAGTCACCCTCGACAGCCTGCCCGAGGGCATGCAACTGGGCTCGGTGGTAAGCGCCACGGCCAAGACGCCGGGCAAGTCCGCCGTGGAATTGCCGTGGTCGGCCCTGACCAAAAACCTCAGCGATCCGGCGGTATGGCTGGTGGATGGCGAGGGCAAGGCGCAACTGCACAATGTTACGGTCGGTCGTTACCTGACCGGCAAAGTGATCATCAGCGCCGGCCTGCAGAGCGGCGAAAAAGTCGTCATCGCGGGCGGTCAGTTGCTGCACCCCGGCGTGAAAGTTGAAATCGCCGAAAACACCTACAAGGATCTTGCTGTGGAAGCTCAGCCATGAAGCGTCTGTTACTGGTGTGCACGGCGATGATGCTGGCGGCTTGCTCGAAAGAGGAACCGCCGCCGGAGCCGATACGTCCGGTGCTGTCGGTCAAGGTCGAATCGCTGGACGAGGAACATCTCGGCCGCTTTGCCGGCAGCATCCAGGCCCGCTATGAAAGCAATGTCGGGTTCCGCGTGCCGGGGCGCATCGCCAGCCGTAACGTCGATGTCGGTGCCGAAGTGGAAAAGGGCGCGCTGCTCGCCACCCTGGACCCTACCGATCAGCAGAATCAGCTGCGTTCCGCCCAGGGCGATCTGGCCAGCGTCCAGGCGCAATACATCAACGCCCAGGCCAGCGCCCGGCGGCAGCAGGAATTGTTCGATCGCGGCGTCGGCGCCCAGGCGCAACTCGATGTCGCGCAGACCGACCTGAAGACCACCCAGGCCTCTCTCGATCAAGCGAAGGCGGCGGTCGATCAGGCCAAGGATCAGCTCAACTATGTCGAATTGCGCTCGGACCACAAAGCCATCGTCACCGCGTGGAATGCCGAAGCCGGGCAAGTCGTCACCGCCGGCCAGCAAGTGGTGACCCTGGCGCAGCCGGACATCAAGGAAGCGGTGATCGACCTGCCGGACACCCTGGTCGACCAACTCCCGAGCGACGTCGTCTTTCAAGTTGCGGCGCAACTGGACCCGAGTATCAACACGACGGCCACTGTTCGTGAAATCGAGCCCCAGGCCCAGAGTGCGACGCGTACCCGTCGAGCCCGCCTGACCCTGACAGACACACCGCCCGGCTTTCGCCTGGGCACCGCGATCAGCGTCACCCTCAGCTCCGCGATCAAACCCCGCATCGAACTGCCCTTGAGTGCGCTACAGGAGGTCGGTGGGCAATCGCGCATCTGGGTCGTCGATACGCAGACCCAGACCGTTGCCCCACGGGACGTCAACCTTCTCAGCCGCACCGATTCGACCATGGTCCTGGCCAACGGTGTGAAGTCGGGTGAGCGGGTGGTCAGCGCGGGTGTGAACAGCCTGAAACCCGGACAGAAAGTGAAAATCGACGAGGACAGCCCCCAATGAAAGGGAGTTTCAACTTATCCGAATGGGCCCTCAAGCATCAGTCGTTTGTCTGGTATTTGATGTTCGTCGCGCTGCTGATGGGCGTGTTCTCGTACATGAACCTGGGGCGCGAGGAAGACCCGTCGTTCACCATCAAAACCATGGTCATCCAGACCCGCTGGCCGGGCGCGACCCAGGAAGAAACCCTCAAGCAGGTCACGGATCGCATCGAGAAAAAACTCGAAGAGCTCGACTCCCTCGATTACGTCAAAAGCTATACGCGGCCCGGCGAGTCCACGGTGTTCGTCAACCTGCGCGACACCACCAGTGCCAAGGACATCCCGGAAATCTGGTACCAGGTGCGCAAGAAGATCAACGACATTCGCGGTGACTTCCCCCAAGGCCTGCAAGGGCCGGGATTCAACGACGAATTCGGTGATGTGTTCGGTTCGGTCTACGCCTTTACCGCCGACGGCTTGTCGATGCGCCAGTTGCGCGATTACGTGGAACAGGTTCGCGCTGAAATTCGTGAAGTGCCGGGGCTGGGCAAGGTCGAGATGGTCGGTGAGCAGGACGAAGTCCTCTACCTGAATTTCTCCACCCGTAAATTGGCGGCGCTGGGGATCGATCAACGCCAGGTGGTGCAAAGCCTGCAAACCCAGAACTCGGTGACCCCGGCCGGTGTGATCGAGTCCGGTCCGGAGCGCATCTCGGTGCGCACCTCGGGGCAGTTCGCTTCCGAGAAAGACCTGGCCAACGTCAACCTGCGGCTCAATGACCGCTTCTACCGCCTGGCCGACATTGCCGACATCAGCCGTGGCTACGTTGACCCGGCGACCCCGGAGTTCCGTTTCAACGGCCACCCGGCCATCGGCCTTGCCATCGCCATGAAGAAGGGCGGCAACATCCAGGAGTTCGGCAAGGCGTTGCACCAGCGCATGACCGACCT
Organism: Pseudomonas sp. SJZ077; assembly: GCF_007993905.1. NCBI lineage: Bacteria > Pseudomonadati > Pseudomonadota > Gammaproteobacteria > Pseudomonadales > Pseudomonadaceae > Pseudomonas > Pseudomonas sp. SJZ077. Next base: position 124,169 of record NZ_VIUJ01000013.1, on the reverse strand, counting down.
GACCGCAGACTTGCCGGTGGGCGTTGGTGTACACACTGTGTCCGATCAGGCCGAAGTGGTGGAAAAAGCCGTCGGAGGCTTCACCAGTGCCTTGTTCGAAGCGGTGGTGATCGTGCTGATCGTCAGCTTCGTCAGCCTCGGTGTGCGCGCCGGGCTGGTGGTGGCGTGCTCGATCCCGCTGGTGCTGGCCATGGTGTTCATCTTCATGGAATACAGCGGCATCACCATGCAGCGGATTTCCCTCGGCGCATTGATCATCGCCCTCGGCCTGCTGGTGGACGACGCAATGATCACGGTCGAAATGATGGTCACACGCCTGGAAATGGGCGAGACCAAGGAGCAGGCGGCGACGTTTGCCTACACCTCCACGGCGTTCCCCATGCTCACCGGCACATTGGTGACCGTCGCCGGTTTCGTGCCCATCGGGTTGAACGCCAGCTCGGCGGGCGAGTACACCTTCACCCTGTTTGCCGTTATCGCGGTGGCGATGCTGGTGTCGTGGATTGTCGCTGTGTTGTTTGCCCCGGTGATCGGCGTGCACATTCTCAGCGCCAAGGTGAAACCCCATGACGCCGAGCCCGGGCGCATCGGCCGTGCATTCAACTACGGGATGTTTTGGGCCATGCGCAATCGCTGGTGGGCGATCGGTATCACCATTGCGCTGTTCGTGGCCTCGGTGTTTTCCATGCAGTTTGTGCAGAACCAGTTCTTCCCGTCGTCGGACCGCCCGGAAATCCTCGTCGACCTCAACCTGCCGCAAAACGCCTCGATGGCCGAAACCCGCAAGGCGGTGGACAAGCTCGAAGCGACGCTCAAGGATGACCCGGACATCGTGCGCTGGAGCACTTACATCGGCGAGGGAGCGATCCGTTTCTACCTGCCCCTCGACCAGCAATTACAGAACCCGTACTACGCGCAACTGGTGATCGTCAGCAAAGGCCTGGAATCGCGCAACGCCCTCAGTCAGCGCTTGCGCGAACGGCTGCGCAAGGATTTCGTCGGGATCGGCAGCTACGTCCAGGCGCTGGAAATGGGCCCGCCGGTGGGTCGCCCGATTCAGTACCGGGTCAGCGGCAAGGACATCGATCAGGTGCGCAAGCACGCCATCGCCCTGGCCACCGAGCTGGACAAGAACTCGCACATCGGCGAGATCATTTACGACTGGAACGAACCGGGCAAAGTCCTGCGCATCGAGATCGCCCAGGACAAGGCGCGGCAACTGGGGCTTTCTTCGGAAGACGTGGCCAACCTGATGAACAGCATTGTGGTTGGTTCGCCGGTGACTCAGGTCGATGACGATATCTACCTGATCAACGTCGTGGGGCGCGCGGTGGACGCGGAACGTGGCACGCCGGAAACCCTGCAAAACTTGCAGATCGTGACCCCGAGCGGCACGTCGATTCCGCTGCTGGCGTTCGCCACGGTGCGCTATGAACTCGAGCAACCGCTGGTCTGGCGCCGTGACCGTAAACCGACCATCACCATCAAGGCGGCAGTGCGTGATGAGATTCAGCCGACTGACCTGGTGAAACAGCTCAACCCCGCCATAGATAAATTCGCCGCTGGTTTGCCGGTGGGTTACTCGGTCGCCACGGGCGGCACGGTGGAGGAAAGCGGCAAGGCCCAGGGGCCGATTGCCAAGGTGGTGCCGCTGATGCTGTTTCTGATGGCGACCTTCCTCATGATCCAGCTGCACAGCGTGCAGAAGCTGTTCCTGGTGGCGAGTGTCGCGCCGCTCGGGCTGATCGGCGTGGTGCTGGCGTTGATCCCGACGGGCACGCCGATGGGCTTTGTGGCGATCCTGGGGATTCTGGCGCTGATCGGCATCATCATCCGCAACTCGGTGATCCTGGTGACCCAGATCGACGCCTTGGAGAAAGAGGGCGTTTCACCTTGGGATGCCGTGGCGCAGGCCACGGAGCATCGACGCCGACCGATTCTGTTGACCGCTGCGGCGGCCAGCCTGGGGATGATCCCGATTGCCCGGGAAGTGTTCTGGGGGCCGATGGCTTACGCCATGATTGGCGGGATCATTATTGCGACGTTGCTGACCTTGCTGTTTTTGCCAGCGCTTTATGTCGCCTGGTACAAAATCCGCGAGCCGCAGAAAGAGGTGCAGTAAGGCGAGCGCTACGCGCTCATCGCGAGCAGGCTCGCTCCTACAGGGGGACCGCGTCCGTCTGGACAACTCGGTCAACTGTAGGAGCGAGCCTGCTCGCGATGGCGTCCTGTCAGGCTACACCGGCTTGCGCCACACACTCGCCAACCAAGGCTGCTGCTCCCGCGGCAGCCCCGCCGGCCGGTAGTAATGCTCCTGCTCCACAAACCCCGCCTCAGTCAGTAATTGCTGCCACGCCGCAAGATCGTGATAAGCCCCATAACGCGGCCCATTCCACCCTTCCTGATTCTCGCCGCGAGGATTGGAACTGAACAACACGCCACCTGGCTTCAACGCCCTGCGCAACTCCTTCAACACCCGAGGCAATTCCTGGCGCGGGATATGAAACAACACCGCATTGGCAAAAATCCCGTCGAAGCGTTCATCCGGCAGGTCCAGCTTCAGAAAGTCCTGCTGCCATACTTCGCATCCACTGTCCTCACGCGCCATCTGCGCAAACTTTTCCGAACCATCAAGCCCGACAGCCCTGTGGCCCATGCGCGTGAACGTCTGCAAATCCCGCCCCGGCCCACAGCCGAAATCGAGAATGTCGAACGGCGCCTCGCCCTGAATATGCCGCAGCAAGGCATCGATGTTCTGGCTGACATCATGATCGCGAGTCCCCTCGCGAAAACCTTCGGCCACCGAGTTGTAATGGTCCAGGGTGGTGGCGGTGATCTTCTGGAGGTCGTCGGGGGTTTGCTTCATGGTCGGCTGCGCACGCAATGGGGATTTGCCGAATATACGCCATCAGACGGGGGGCTGCTTCGCAGCCATTCGCGGGCAAGCCTCGCTCCTACAGTTGATCGAGTTGTTTCGACAGACGCGTACTCCTGTAGGAGCGAGGCTTGCCCGCGAAGGCGATTTCACTGCCGACCGATGTCAGCCCTGCTTCATCCCCAAACAATCAATGGAGCGATCAACCATGGCTTTGGCAATCTCCAGCAAATGCCAAACGGAAAACACCATGGCTCGATCCGCCCCCTTGAGGTGATCGCCACACTGATACGCGGTGACTGAAGCGCAGCGCAGCAAATCCGCAACATAGAGTTGGGTGTCTTCAAAGCTCACGTCTTCACTGACGTTGTAGAACCGCAGTTCATCGGGGGCCGAAGGCTGTTCTCCGGTGAGGTAGAAATCGATCGCACGATAAAGGGCGGAACGATCTCTGAGTGGATCGTCGGTGGGTTTGTCTTGGGTGGATGTTTCGGGAGGTGGATCGGGGACAGATCTTTTCATTGGCGTTGCTCCTATTGCTGCAGGGGAGCCGACACCTTCGCCTACTAAGCGGTGGGTGGCAGCTGTACGCAGGTAGTAGGCCGGTCAATAGGAAAACCGGTGCACCCGAGAGTGCCCCACGTACAGCCACCATTTTCTGCACGCGGCAAGCAACACCGGGCATGAGCATGGAACCGCCATACGCCTATTGTTCCGGGCTACTAAACCCGATCACTGATGAGCAGTGACGGACCGAGACTAGCCACCGAATTTGGCAGGCGCAAGCGAGCGGAATGATCTAGGAAATGTCCTGCAAATGAAAGGGACCAGGCCTGTAGGCACACTGATTTTCCTGTGGGAAATGTTCCCCCTGTTGCGAGGGAAATTGCCCGTGTCGAGGACACTTTTGTGGCGAGGGAGCTTGCTCCCGCTGGGCTGCGAAGCAGCCCCCAGCCATTCGATGAGGTGTGTCAGATAAACCCGGTCTAAAGATCTTGCGATTGCTGCGCAATCGAGCGGGAGCAAGCTCCCTCGCCACAAAAGCGCTACAACCTTGACCGTGTTCAGCGCTTGTTGAGCCCCTGAGCCAAGCGATCCCCACCCAGCTGGATAATCGCCACCAACACCACCAGCAACACAATCACCGTCAGCATGATCTGGCTGTCAAACCGCTGATACCCATACCGATACGCAATGTCCCCCAACCCCCCCGCACCAATGGCCCCGGCCATGGCCGACGAGTTGATCATGGTCACCAGCGTGATGGTGAAACCACCGACAATCCCCGGCAGCGCCTCGGGCAACAGCACATGCCAGACGATGTGCCAGCGCCGGCAACCCATCGCTTGGGCCGCTTCGATCAAACCGTGATCCACCTCGCGCAAACTGACTTCGGCTATGCGCGCAAAGAACGGCGTGGCTGCAATCGTCAGCGGCACCACCGCGGCCCAGACCCCGTAAGTGGTGCCGACGATCAACCGGGTGAACGGAATCAGCGCCACCATCAGAATCAGAAACGGAATCGAGCGGAACAGGTTCACGAAGGCGCCCAGTGCACGGTTCAGCGCCGGTGCTTCGTAGATGCCGCCTTGGGTGCTGGTGACCAGGATGACCGCCAGCGGAATCCCCGCCAGCAGCGCAATCAGCGACGACACGCCCACCATCAGAAACGTGTCGATGAAGCCTTGCAACAAACGATCAAACCACATAACCGAGCACCTCCACCTGTTGCGCCCAGTGGCCGGCGCGCTGACGCAGTTGCTCGGCGCCCAAGGACGACCCCGTCACCGCCAGCAGCAATTGCCCCAGCGCATGGCCCTGAATGCGTTCCACGCCACCTTGCAGCAACCTCACGCGACCGCCGAGGGCGCTGAACAGCGCTGCCAGATCCGGTTCGTCTGTGGCGCTGCCGGTGAAGCGCAAACGCAACACAACCGCCGCATCCGAGGACTGAGGTTGTGGACGCAAACCGCTTTGCAGTTCTTCCGGCAGCGCGTGTTGCAGCGGCGCGAGCAAGGTCTTGCTGACTTCATGCTGCGGGTCGCCAAAGACTTTCCAGACCGGCCCTTGCTCGACGACTTTTCCGTGTTCCAGCACCACCACCCGATCACAGATATCGCGGATCACCGCCATCTCGTGGGTGATCAGTACGATGGTCAAACCCAGCCGCTGATTGATCTCGCGCAGCAGGCCGAGGATCGATTGCGTGGTCTCCGGGTCCAGTGCCGATGTGGCTTCGTCACACAGCAGGATCTCCGGGTCATGCACCAACGCGCGGGCGATGCCGACACGCTGTTTCTGTCCGCCGGACAGCTGCGCCGGATAGGCCTTGTGCTTGCCTTGCAGGCCGACCAACTCCAGCAGTTCGCGGACTTTCTGTTCGCGTTTTTCCTTGGGTACACCAGCGACTTTCAGTGGCAATTCGACGTTCTGCCAAACGGTCTTGGCCGACATCAGGTTGAAGTGCTGGAAGATCATGCCGATCCGTCGGCGCAGCGCGACCAGGCGGTCTTCATCGAACTCGCCGATGTCCACTTGATCGATCAGCACCCGGCCGCTGCTCGGTTGTTCGAGACGGTTGATGGTGCGGATCAGCGACGACTTGCCAGCGCCGCTGCGACCGATGATGCCGAACACTTCACTGCGCTGGATCGCCAGGTCGATGCCGTGCAACGCCGCCACTGGACCCTGCTGACCGGTGTAGGTTTTGCCCAGGCCGATGAAGCGCACATGAGCGCGGTTCAGGTCCGGGTGCAGTTCGGTCTGTTCGGCTTTATGTGGCTCTGGAATCTCCAGTCGCCGTTGGATCGCGGCCGTCATCCTCAGCTTTCCCAGCCGGCTTGATAGAGCTTGCCGTGGGCTTTATCCAAGGCTGCACGAACAGCCGGCGAGTGCTGGTAGATATCGACAAACTTGATCAGGCGCGGATCGGTTTTGCTCTTGGGCTGGATCACGAACTGAATCACGTATTCCTTGTGATCGAGACCGTCGAACAGCAAGGCCGAACCGGCATCGAAAGTCTTCGACAGACGTATATACGCCGGGTAGCCCTGCACCAGATCGGCATCGTCATAGGCGCGCACCAGCTGTACCGCTTCAACCTGGAGGATTTTGATGTTCTTCGGGTTGGCGATGATGTCTTCTTCGGTGGCCTTGTAGCCGACACCCGGCTTGAGGGTAATCAGGCCGGCCTTGGCCAGCAGTTGCAGGCCGCGACCGCTGTTGATCGGGTCGTTGGCAATGGCGACGCTGGCGCCTTGTGGCAGTTCGTCGAAGCTTTTGTATTGCTTCGAGTAGAGGCCGACGTTGTTGATGATCCCCGGCGCAAACGGCACCAGGTCAAAACCGGCGGCAGCCTTGGCGTTTTCCAGGAACGGGACGTGCTGGAAATAGTTCACGTCGATGTCGCCGGCCGCGAGGCTGACGTTGGGGGCGATCCAGTCGCTGAACTCCACGAGGTCGACTTGCAGGCCTTGTTTTTTGGCTTCCTCGACGGCGGCTTCCAGCGGGATGGCGAAGGCCGCGGTGGTGCCGACTTTCAGCGGCGCGTCGGCGGCGAAGGTGACAGAGCTGAAGAGGCCGAGGGCCAGGGCCAGTGCTTTGACTGGGTGGGAGAGGCAGGTCTTTTTCATGATGGGGTTTCCAGTCAGTGCATAAATTTTGGGTGTTTGGGCGGGCCTCTTCGCGGGCAAGCCTCGCTCCTACAGGTTCAGCGCCGTACCGGACACTTGTGAACGACCAATACCTGTAGGAGCGAGGCTTGCCCGCGAAGCTTTTAGCGCCGAAACGCCGAGCCCGTATGTTGCTCAGGCAAATGCGCTTCGCCGTGAAACAGCTTTTCCCGCAGACTGCCGTTGTCATAAGCCGTTTTGTACGACCCACGCCGCTGCAGCTCCGGAATCACCAGCTCAATGAAATCCACATAGCTTTCCGGCGTGACAATCCGTGTCAGGTTGAAGCCATCCAGCCCGGTCTCGGCGATCCACGATTCCAGTTCGTCCGCCACTTGCTCAGGCGAACCCACCACCGTGATGTAGCGGCCGCCGAGGGCGTGTTGATCGAGCAATTTGCGCCGGGTCCAGTCGTTGTTTTGCAGGTTTTTGGTCGCCGACTGGATCGCATTGCTCTTCACGTACTGGATCGGCTCGTCGATCTCGTAGTCGGAGAAGTCGATGCCGGTCGACGCCGAAAAATGCGCCACGCCGGCCTCCGCGCTGGCATAACTCAGGTATTCGGCGTGCTTGGCCCAGGCCAGCTCCTCGGTGGCGCCGACAATCACGTTCAAGCCCATGAACACCTTGATGTCTTCGGGATTGCGCCCGGCTTCAACAGCGCTGGCGCGAACCTTATCCACCTGAACCTTGGTCGATGGTTTGTTCTGCCCGCTGATGAACACGCACTCGGCATGACGCCCTGCGAACAGCAAACCGCGATCGGAACTGCCGGCCTGGAACAACACCGGCGTGCGCTGCGGCGATGGCTCGCAGAGGTGATAACCCTCGACCTGATAGAACTCACCCTTGTGTTCGACCTTGTGCACTTTTTCCGGTTGGGCGTAGATCCGCTGTTGCGGGTCATTCAACACCGCGCCGTTTTCCCAGCTGCCTTCCCAGAGTTTGTAGAGCACTTCGAGGTATTCATCAGCCTGGTCGTAACGGCGGTCGTGTTCGACCTGTTCGCTGAGGCCCATGGCCTTGGCGGCGCTGTCGAGGTAACCGGTGACGATGTTCCAGCCGACCCGGCCGCGACTCAGGTGATCGAGCGTCGACAGGCGGCGGGCGAACAGGTACGGCGGTTCGTAAGACAGGTTGGCGGTGAGGCCGAAACCGAGGTTTTTCGTCACCGCCGCCATGGCTGAAACCAGCAGCAGCGGGTCGTTGACTGGCAGCTGGATCGATTCTTTCAGAGGCACGTCCACCGAGTTCTGGTAGACGTCGTACACGCCGACGATATCGGCGATGAACAGACCGTCGAACAAGCCGCGTTCCAGCAACTGCGCCAGTTCGGTCCAGTATTCAATGGTTTTGTACTGGGTGGAGGTGTCCCGTGGATGCGTCCACAAGCCGTGGTTGATGTGCCCGATGCAGTTCATGTTGAACGCGTTGAGCAGGATCTTCTTTCTCGCCTCGGCCATCAGATGGTCCCTCGCAACGGAGGGTTTTCATCGTTGAGGTAGTAGTTGCCGACGGCGTGATACTTCCAGCGCACCGGGTCGTGCAGGGTATGCACCCGCGCGTTGCGCCAGTGGCGATCGAGGCCGTGTTCGATCAGCGTTGCCTGGCTGCCGGCCAGTTCAAACAACGTGCTGCCGGCGGCGAGGGAAATGTCGGTGCTGATGGCGCGGGCTTCGGCAACGGCAATCGAGGCCGCAGCGACGGTCTCGGCGTTGGTGTTGGCCTGGGCTTTGTCGAGGAATTCGCCGGAGCGTTCCAGCAAGGCTTCGGCGGCGTGCAGGCGAATGCTCAGGTGGCCGAAACTCTTGAGGGTGAGCGGGTCGTCAGTGGCTTTTTCATGGGTGGCGTCGATCCACGGTCGGGTTTTGGTGCGCACGAAGTGCAGGGCGTCTTCATAGGCGGCGCGGGCGATGCCGGTGTCGATGGCGGCGTGAAGAATCTGTGCCAGCGGGCCAACGGTGGTCGGGCGCTCGAACGCACTTTGAAACGGGATGACGTCTTCGGCGGCGACGTAGACGTCTTCGAACACCACCGAACCGCTGCCGGTGGTGCGCTGGCCGAAACCGCTCCAGTCGTCGATGACGGTCAGGCCTTTGCTGTTGTGGGGGACGAACGCCAGTTGCTGCACGCCGTTTTCATCCACCACCGACGTCGGAATGCGTTGCGCATAGATCGCGCCGGTCGCGTAGAACTTGCGACCGTTGATGCGATAACCGTCAGCGTCGCGGGTCAGGCTGGTGACGCGGTCATGGGCGGTTTTGGTGCCCAGTTCCGCCAAGGCATTGCCGAAGCGCTGGCCGGCGAGCACTTCGGCGTACAGGCGTTTTTTCTGCTCTTCGCTGCCGTTCACGCGCAGCACTTCGAGGGCGTAGAAATGGTTCTGCGGGATCTGTCCGAGCGAGCCGTCAGCCTGGGCAATCAGCGCGATGACCTTGGCCAGGGTCACGTTGGAAACCCCGGCGCCGCCGTATTCTTTGGGCACGCTGATGCCCCAAAGACCCGAGCGGGAAAACACTTCCAGCTCCGGGTGCGGCAAACGGCGTTCGCGGTCGCGCAGGGCGCTGTCGCGTTTGAAATCTTCGGCCAGATCGGTAGCGACGATCAGGGCTTGCTCATCGCTGGTTATGACCGCGACGTGGTGAGAATGAGTCATGTGTTTCTCCAGAGATCTGGTCGTTAAATCCAGGAGTGGCGAGCGGGCAGCGTGCCGTTCAGGTGATAGCTGCCGATGGCGTGGTATTTCCAGCGCACCGGGTCGTGCAGCGTGTGCACGCGGGCGTTGCGCCAGTGGCGGTCGAGATTGAACTCGGCGAGGGTCGCGCGGCTGCCGGCCAGTTCGAAGAGTTTTTCGCTGGCGAGCAGCGAGATCTCGGTGGTCAGCACTTTTGCTTCAGCGACGGCAATGGACGCGCGCGCGGCGGACTCGGTAGTGAGGGGCGCGGCGCTGACCTCATCGAGTACTTGTCCGGCCTTGCGCAGCAGTGCCTCGGCGGCGTGCAGTTCAATTTTCAACTTGCCGATATCGGCGATGACGTAGAGGTCGTCGCTGGCCCGCTCGACCTTGGCGTCGATCCACGGACGGGCACGGGTTTTCACGAACTCGATGGCGTCGTCGATGGCACCGCGAGCGATACCGGCGTCAATGGCCGCTTGAATCAGTTGCGACACGGCACCCTGGATGTTCGGGCTGTCGTTGATCTTCCAGTTGTCTACCACCAGCTCGGCGTCGACCCGCACGTTGTTGAGCAAAATGGTGCCGCTGGCGGTGGTGCGCTGACCGAAGCCTGACCAGTCATCCACAATGCGCAGGCCCGGTGTGCCGCGACGGACGAAGGCCAACACTTGCTTGCCGTCGTCGTTCAGCGCCTTGACCGCCACCCAATGGGCGAACAGTGCGCCGGTGGAGTAAAACTTCTGCCCGCTGATGACAAAACCATCCCCGTCAGCGGTGATCCGCGCTTTGAGTTCGAGGGTGTTTTTGGTGCCGTGCTCCGGCCCGGCATTGCCGATGCGCCAGCCTTCGAGCACGCTTTTGAACAGCTGTTTTTTTTGCGCCTCGGTGGCGCTGCCGAGTACCAGGTGCAGGATGCCGAACTGGTTCTGCGGGATCTGTCCCAGTGCCGGGTCCGCCGCAGAAATGATCGCGAAAACCTCGGCCAGGGTGACGAACGAAACCTGTGGGCCACCGTACTCGCGCGCAATGGAAATGCTGCCCAGGCCGCTGCGGGTGAACTGTTCGATTTGCGACCATGGCAATTTGCGCTGCCGGTCACGTTTGGCCGCTTGCAGGCGGGCGACTTGCGCCAGCTCATGGGCGGCCTTGATGGCTTGTGCGTCGTTGCGCAGGACCTGCGCGGGCAACAACAGGGGGGCGATGTCCAGATCACTCTGAACGATTGCATCTGCCAGACTGGACATCAGTGCCGCTCCTTGGCTGCACGCAATGCCCTGGCGATCTGCACTGGGGTGATTGTGTTCCGGACCATACCTACCTCACATCTCATGGAGTCGCCGCGAGGGTTGCGGCGAACGAAAATCAAGAATGTCCGGTGGTCCGGTGCATATACCCTAAACGCGTATAAAAAATTAATAAACTAACTTTTGGGAATATGCATAGAAGGGTGTTGCTTCCCCTGTAGGAGCGAGGCTTGCCCGCAAAGGCGAAGTGTCGGGGACCTTTGATGTTGGCTGACACACCGCCTTCGCGGGCAAGCCTCGCTCCTACAGGGACGGCGGTGTTTTTACTTATTGCGCGTTTCGGCGGCTTTCAATTGCTCTTTGAACGGCACTTTCAGATAGGGATTGTTGCAACCGATCTTGAGCCAGCGCGGTGGTGCCCAGCCGGAGTTGTTGCCCACGCGATCGAGGATGCAGTAAGTCACCTCCAGCCGAAGGTCTTCGCCGGCTTCGAGAATGATCGCCGGCGGCACCCAGACCTGAACCGGCTGGCCCACCTCGTCGGCCTTGAGCTGCGGCAGGTCCATGCGCACATCACCCCAGCGCAGGGTGATTTCATCGTCGACGGCCATGTTCAGGTAAGGCTCGATGGTCAACGGCACGCCCCGCTTGATCTGGTTCGGATTGACCCCCTGACGGCGAATGGTTTCGGGGATGCCCACTGGCGCCAGGTGCTCGTTTTCGTGGCCGCACAGCGTGAGTGGCTGACCGCCCGGGCAATCGAGCTTGATCTGTACCCGTGTGGCGAGCGACAGCGCCGGCCCCTGTCCGACTTGCATGACGCGGTAGTGAATGCAGGAGGAGCCATTGGCAATGAAGCTTTGCGGCACACGCAGACTGACGACTTCGCCGACATCGTCGGCCATGAGGACGCGGGAGGCGACGTAGCAGTTGTCCCAGAACAGTTCGATCAGGTCGCCTTCGTCCATGCCGGGGTAGGGCGCCACATCGATCAGCAGATGGGCCGCCGAAGTGACATTGATGCCCGTCTTGTGGGATTGCGCCAGGGTAGGGGCCGCAAGTCCGGATTTATTCGAGGTGCTTGTCATGGGTTTCTCCTTGACGCCTTGCAGCGAAGTCCGTTTCTGAAAAAATCAAAAGGCGTGTATTACCGAGCAACAAAGTTGTTCACTATTTGCAAGTTTCAATAATGGTTTTTAACGATGGTTGACGCCTGCTGGGGACTAGATAAGAGTGCGCCTGAATAGGTGTCAATAGAACTGACTAGTTAAGTAGGGTATTCAGTGCTATTCAGAAAAATCCTACGCCTTGAAGTTAATATGCCGCACCGCTCTGTCGAATTTCGCCGCGTATTTATTGATTTTCGGGCGTGGGTGGCGGCGACGGTGTGCTCATTGATGGCACTGGATCTGGCGGATTTTAGGCGCGTTGAATCTGTTGCAGAACATATATATGTACCGCATGCAGTTGTAAAAATTGATCTATTGTTCGAATGAACGAGAAGAGAGAATCGAGCGATGTGGGTGGCGGGGTAAGTTGCCACTTCCATCCATGGAAGTTGACAAATGGTGAAGCGATATTAAGGGTTGGTGTTATTCAGGAACTTGCTGAGAAACTGCTTCGTCCGTTCTTCTTTCGGGTTGGCAAACAACGCCTTGGCTTCGCCTTGCTCGACGATCACACCCTTGTCGAAAAACACCACACGGTTGGCCACGTCCCGGGCAAAGCCCATTTCGTGGGTAACGATCACCATGGTGCGCTTCTCTTCAGCCAGGCTGCGGATGGTCGCCAGCACTTCACCCACCAGCTCTGGATCAAGCGCTGAGGTGGGTTCATCGAACAGGATCACTTCCGGCTCCATCGCCAGTGCACGGGCAATCGCCACACGCTGCTGCTGACCACCGGAAAGGCGTCGCGGGTAAGCGTCTTCCTTGCCCGCCAGGCCAACCCTGGCCAACAGCTTTTTACCCAGGGCAACGGCGTCGGCGTGCGGGATCTTCTTCACGATGATCGGGCCTTCGATGACGTTTTCCAGGGCGGTGCGATGGGGGAACAGGTTGAAGTTCTGGAACACGAAACCGACATGCTGACGCAAGCGCCGCACCAGGTTCTGCTGCTGGTTCAACGGGCGGCTGCCATCGATCTCGATGTCACCGACCTTGATCCGGCCGCTGGTGGGTTCTTCCAGAAAATTCAGGCATCGCAGGAAGGTGGTTTTACCCGAGCCGCTAGGCCCTATGATCGCGACGACCTCACCTTCCTTCACTTCCAGATCGATGCCGTTGAGCACCACTTGACCCTTGAACTGCTTTGTCAGTTTTTCCACGACAATCATTGGGTCAGGACTCCTGGTCGTGCCGATTGACCCGCTCTTCCAACTTGTTCTGCAGGTGCGAGAGCACCGTGGCCAGAATCCAGTAGATCAGCGCGGCGGCAAGGTACATGGTGAACACTTCGAAGGTGCGTGCTGTGATCAGTTGCGCCTGGCGGAACAGTTCCGGTACCTGGATGGTGGCGGCCAGCGCGGTGTCCTTGACCAGCGAAATGAAGCTGTTGCCCAGCGGCGGTAATGCGGTGCGCATCGCTTGCGGGATAATGGCCCGGCGAAGGGTTTGCGCACGAGTCATGCCGATGCTGGCGGCAGCTTCCCACTGACCGCGCTCGATGGAGCTGATCGCGGAACGCAGGATTTCACAGGCGTAAGCGGCCATATTCAGCGAGAAGCCGATCAGGGCCGCCGGCAGCGGATCGAGTTCCATGCCCAATTGCGGCAAGCCGTAATAGATCACGAACAGTTGCACCAGCAACGGCGTGCCGCGAAAGAACGACACGTAGATGCGGGCGATCCAGCTGACCAGCTTGAAGCGCGACAGGCGCATCAGTGCCAGGCCGAAGCCCAGCATGAGGCCGAAGAACATCCCGCCCAGGCTCAAGATGACCGTGTAGTAGGCCCCCTTGAGCAGGAAAGGCAGGGAGTCCAGTGCGAGTTGAAAAGCTTCTTCCATTATTGAGTGACGTCAGCGCTGAAGTATTTTTCCGAAAGCTTTTTCAGCGTACCGTCGGCACGCAGCTTGTCGATGGCTTTGTTCACCGCAGCCAGCAACTCAGGCTCGCCTTTGCGCAGGGCAATACCGGCTTCCTGACGGGAGAACGCTTCGCCGGCGGCGGTGGTGTCCTTGGCTTTCTTGGCGTATTCCAGAGCGGCCAGACGGTCGATCAGAATGGCGTCGATGCGGCCGACGCGCAGGTCCTGGAACTTGGTCGGATCATCGTCATAGGTCTTGATGATGGCTTTTGGCTGATTGTCTTTGAGCCACTGCTCGTAGTTGGTGCCCAGGCCTACGCCCACTTTTTTGCCGGCCAGATCGGCGGCAGACTTGATGTTCAGCTCCGCGGCCTTCTTGGTCAGCACCAGCGCCTGAATCCCGGAAACGGTGTACGGCTCGGAGAAGTCATACTTCTTCTTGCGCTCTTCGGAGATGGTCACCTGGTTGATCACTGCGTCCAGACGTTTGGATTCCAGCGCCGCGAGGATGCCGTCCCATTTGGTCGGTTGCAGTTTGACCTTCACGCCCAGTTCTTTGGCCAGGGCTTCGGAGAACTCGACTTCGAAACCGGCCAGTTTGCCGTCGGCGTCAACGAAGCTGAACGGTGGGTAAGTGCCTTCCAGACCGACGTTGATCACGCCCGCGTCCTTGATTTTTTGCAGCTGCTCACCGGCAACCGCCTGCCCCAGCAGACCGGCGCTCAGCGCCAGGCCCAGCGAACCGACCAGCAGATTTCGACGTAGTGCGGAAAAATTCATGACAAGCCCCTGTGTTTTCTTATGAAGACGCTTTTAGGAATGTTGGCAAAATCGGGATTTGGACGACTGCAATATCCTGCCCTAAAGCAGCGTATGCGTCTCGCTGCAAATTCGCCTGCGGCGTGACTATATGATGGCGCTTTTAGATAGGAAAATAATAAATATCGTGTTTGTTATTCTTTTATTTCATATGAGATGCACGCGATTCCCTGTGGCGAGGGAGCTTGCTCCCGCTCGGCTGCGCAGCAGTCGCAAAATCAGTCTCCGCGGTCAACTGAGAAACCGTGGGGGACAGGTCTTGGGGGCGCTGCGCACCCCAGCGGGAGCAAGCGCCCTCGCCACAGGAGTACTTCAACTGGTCAGCGAGTCCTTGTAGGCAAACAACGCTGGTGCACCGCCGGTATGCAGGAAAATGATCGGGCCATCGTTGAACCGTTGACGACCGATGCCATCCAGCAACCCGGCCATGGCTTTACCGGTGTAAACCGGGTCCAGCAGCAACCCTTCCTGACTCGCCACCAGCTTCACCGCCGCCAGCGTCCCGGCATTCGGCTCGCCATACCGCGGGCCAAAATATTCGTCCCACAGTTCGATCTTGAAACCCGCCGGCAGGCTCACGCCCAGCAACTCGGCAGTGCGCTCGGCCAGGCCCTGGACTTTCGGGCGCTGATCTTCATCGCTACGGGAAACCGTGACACCAATCACTGGCAAATCCGGCAGTACTTCACTCAGTGCCAGCGCCAGACCACTGTGGGTCCCGGCACTGCCCGAGGCCAGGACCACGGCGGCAAATTGCAGGCCGGTGTCCTTGATCTGTGCGGCCAGTTCCAGCCCGGCGCGCACATAACCCAAAGCGCCCAGCGCATTGGAGCCACCAATTGGCACCAGATACGGTTTCTTGCCGTTATTGCGTAAACGGTCGGCCAAGGCTTGCAGTTGCTCGTCGGCATTGTCGAGGTTTTCCACCAGCTCGACCTTGGCATCGAACAGGTCGAGCAGCAGCCGATTGCCGTTGCCCAGGTAGTTGGCGTCGTCGGTGCCCAATGGATTTTCCAGCAGCGCGACGCAGCCCAGGCCAAGCTTGGCCGCAATGGCGGCAGTCTGGCGCACGTGGTTGGACTGAAGCGCACCCGCGGTGATCAACGTGTCGGCGCCCTGGGCCAAGGCATCGGCCGCCAGGTATTCGAGTTTGCGCAGCTTGTTGCCGCCCATGGCCAGCGGTGTCAGGTCATCGCGTTTGACGTACAGATCACGGCCGAGCCAGGTCGACAGCCGTTCGAGTTTTTCAAGCGCGGTAGGGTGGCCGAGGAGGTCGAGGCGGTTAAAGCGGGCAAGCTGTTGTTTGATCATGGGTCCGTACTGGCCAAGGAAGATGTCAGGACTATAGGCACGGCTATATGCATGGGCAACCGTCAATCGCTTATAGCCAAAAGAACTGAACACAGCACAATTGGTTCTTAATTCGGCCTCCAGACCTTGCCGTAAAGTAATCGCCGACAACGCGGCCAGACACTCCGGCCGCCCGTGAGGAGTTTTTACCGTGAGCGAGCGTTCCAGCCATTGGCAATTGCAGACCATCGTCAGTCAACTGCGTACTGCGCGGGACCAGTGGCGCGCACAAAACGGCCGAGTCAGCGGCGAGCAGGGCGGTCGCGAATTGCCTTCCCGGGCCGCCATGGCGGAGATACTGGAAGCGCTGTGCGGTGCCTTGTTTCCGATGCGTCTGGGACCGGTGGATTTGCGTGAGGAGAGTGAAGACTTCTACGTCGGGCACACGCTGGACGTCGCGTTGAACGCGTTGCTGGCGCAGGCACGACTCGAACTGCGTTACGCCGCTCGTCACAGCGCCGAAGCTGACACCGAAGTGGAGGCCAAGACTATTGCGATCATTCAGGATTTCGCCCTCGCGTTGCCGGGGCTGCGCAGCTTGTTGGACACCGATGTGCTGGCGGCCTATCACGGTGACCCGGCAGCTCGTAGCGTCGATGAAGTGCTGTTGTGCTATCCCGGGATTCTGGCGGTGATCCACCATCGCCTGGCGCACCATTTGTACCGCTCGGGGCTGCCGCTGCTGGCGCGGATCAGCGCAGAAATCGCCCACTCGGCCACCGGTATCGACATCCATCCTGGGGCGCAGATCGGTCGCAGCTTCTTTATTGATCACGGGACGGGTGTCGTGATCGGCGAGACGGCGATCATTGGTGAACGCGTGCGGATTTATCAAGCCGTGACGTTGGGCGCCAAGCGCTTCCCGTCGGATGAGGACGGCCAGTTGCAAAAGGGCCATCCGCGGCATCCGATCGTTGAGGATGATGTGGTGATCTATGCCGGCGCGACGATTCTGGGGCGGATCACCATTGGCAAGGGCTCGACCATTGGCGGCAACGTCTGGCTGACCCGTAGCGTACCGCCGGGGTGCAACCTGACGCAGGCGAATTTGCAGCATGATGACGGGACGCAGAAGTAAGCTTCGAAATTTCTGCTGACTGCACCGGCCTCATCGCGAGCAGGCTCGCTCCCACAGTGGATTTTTGAACGACACATCTCCCTGTGGGAGCGAGCCTGCTCGCGAATGGATTTCAAGGCGCACGGTAATCATGGCATTTAGCTAATTTCCCGCTGAACGAATCCCCCCAATCCCACGTCATACCCATCCTTGAGCTAGCGTACAGAACGTACCGCCGAGCCCTGCGATTAGTCCTTAGCACCCTATTCATGTTTAACTTGAACGCTCATTCAAGTTAAACCGCCGGTTTGCTGCCCGTTCACAACAGGAGGCTTGCCTTGCCGAGTCCGTTATTGATTGCCCTGTTTCACCCCCTTGAGGTGCACCTTTCATGAGTGCATCGTCCCTCCCTCCAAGCGGCCAGGTCCGCATGAATCCGCCGGTGTTTTATTTCGCGGCGACCTTCATTCTGCTGTTCGGCATCGTCGTCATTGCCATGCCTGAACAGGCCGGCGCCTGGCTGCTGGAAGCGCAAAACTGGGCGGCCAATACGGTCGGCTGGTATTACATGCTCGCGATGACGCTGTATCTGGTCTTCGTGGTGGTCACCGCCTTGTCTGGTTACGGCAAGATCAAGCTCGGTGCCGACCACGACGAGCCCGAATTCAGTTACCTGTCCTGGGCCGGCATGCTGTTCGCCGCCGGGATCAGCATCACGCTGTTCTTCTTTTGCGTGTCCGAACCGCTCACTCACCTGGCCCAACCACCGCAAGGCGAGGCCGGCACGGCGGATGCGGCGCGTCAGGCGATGCAGATTCTGTTTCTGCACTGGGGCCTGCACGGCTGGGGCGTGTTCGCCTTTGTCGGCATGGCGCTGGCCTACTTCGCCTACCGCCACAACCTGCCGCTGGCCTTGCGTTCGGCGCTCTATCCGCTGATTGGCAAGCGCATCAACGGCCCGATCGGTTACGCCGTGGACGGCTTCGGCATCATCGCCACGGTGTTCGGCCTCGGCGCCGACATGGGCTTTGGCGTGTTGCACCTCAACTCGGGCCTGGACTACTTGTTCGGCATCGCTCACACCCAGTGGATTCAGGTCGGCCTGATCACGTTGATGATGGGCGCGGCGATCATCGTTGCGGTGTCCGGCGTCGATAAAGGCGTGCGGGTGATGTCCGACATCAACATGCTGCTGGCCTGTGCGCTGTTGCTGTTCGTGTTGTTCGCCGGTCCTACGCAGCATTTGCTCAACACCCTGATCCAGAACATCGGCGACTACCTCGGCGCGTTGCCGATGAAGAGTTTCGACCTGTACGCCTACGACAAACCCAGCGACTGGCTGGGCGGCTGGACCGTGTTCTATTGGGCCTGGTGGATTGCGTGGTCGCCGTTCGTGGGCCTGTTCATCGCCCGGATCTCCCGTGGCCGTACCATTCGCGAATTCGTCTTCGGCGTGTTGCTGATTCCGCTCGGTTTCACCCTGGCGTGGATGTCGATCTTCGGCAACAGCGCCATCGACCAGGTCCTGAACCACGGCATGACCGCACTCGGCATGTCGGCCGTCGACAATCCGTCGATGACCCTCTACCTGCTGCTGGAAACCTACCCGTGGAGCAAAACCGTCATCGCGGTGACGGTGTTCATCAGCTTCGTGTTCTTCGTCACCTCGGCCGACTCCGGCACCGTGGTGCTGTCGACGCTCTCCGCCAAGGGCGGCAACCCGGATGAAGACGGGCCGAAATGGCTGCGGGTGTTCTGGGGCGCGATGACCGCGCTGGTGACCAGTGCGTTGCTGTTCTCCGGCAGCATCGATGCGCTGAAGTCAGCGGTGGTGCTGACGTCGTTGCCGTTCTCGATGATCTTGCTGCTGATGATGTGGGGGCTGCACAAGGCGTTCTATCTGGAGTCGCAGAAGCAGATCGCGCAGCTGCATTCCCTGGCGCCGGTGTCCGGCTCGCGGCGGGGCGGTTGGCGTCAGCGTTTGACCCAGGCCGTGCATTTCCCGTCCCGCGATGAGGTCTATCGTTTCCTCGACACCACGGTGCGCCCGGCGATCGAAGAAGTGAGCGCCGTGTTCGTCGAGAAAGGATTGAACGTGGTCACTCAGCCCGACCCGGCCAACGACAACGTCAGCCTGGAAATCGGACACGGCGAAGAGCATCCGTTTATCTATCAGGTGCAGATGCGTGGCTACTTCACGCCATCGTTTGCCCGTGGTGGCATGGGTTCCAAGGAACTCAACAACCGCCGTTATTACCGGGCCGAAGTGCATTTGAGTGAGGGCAGCCAGGACTACGATCTGGTGGGTTACACCAAGGAGCAGATCATCAACGACATCCTTGATCAGTACGAACGGCATTTGCAGTTCTTGCACTTGGTGCGTTGAACGTAGTGGCGGTGCTGTTCACGTTTCGGTGGTCAACACCATGAACAGCACCAGCGCCGCCACCGGTACACCGAACACGGCGCTGCCAACGACCAGTTCCGTGCTCAACGGCTGACCGGCATTGACCATGCCGACCGCGCCGTTGATCAGTGTCAGGGCCAGCCACAGGACCACAAAACTGTAGGCCAGGGTCTCGCGGCTGAAGCCGATTTTCTCGCCGATGAACAGCATCAGCGCCAGCAGGATCAGGCCGAAGGTGATGATGATCGTGGTGTGCATGATGCATTCCGTCCTTTCGATGTGTGCTGCCCTCAAGACCGCCTTCGCGGGCAAGCCTCGCGCCTACAGATTGCGCGCAACCCCTGTAGGCGCGAGGCTTGCCCGCGAAGGCGTCTGGGCTGCCTGCAAACCAGCTTAAACCAATCCACCATTCACCCGCAGAATCTGCCCATTGACCCAAGCCGAATCCGGCCCGACCAGAAACGACACCACACGAGCAATGTCCTCCGGCTGACCGAGACGCTCCAGCGGAGGCATCTTGGCGAAGGTCTGGATCTGCTCTTCGCTCTTGCCGTGCAAAAACAACTCAGTTGCCACCGGCCCCGGCGCCACGGCGTTAACGGTGATGTTGCGCCCGCGCATTTCTTTGGCGAATACCTGGGTCAGGGATTCCACGGCCGCTTTGCTGGCGATGTATACCGCGTAGCCTGGCAGGTTGAGCCCGACGGTGCTGCTGGAAAAGTTGACGATCCGCCCGCCGCTGTTCAGACGCGTCGCCGCCTCACGCAAGGTGTTGAAGGTGCCGCGCGCGTGGATGTTGAAGGTCTGGTCGAACAGTTCGTCTGTGTGTTGCGCCAGCGGCATCACTTTGAGAATGCCGGCGTTGTTGATCAGCACATCGACCTTGCCCAGTTGCGTTTCGGTCTCGTCGAACATCCGGCGCACGTCGTCGGCATTGGCCACATCGGCCTTGATCGCTATGGCTTGATGGCCGGCCTGACGCAACTCCACCACCCGTTTTGAGGCTTCGATGGCGCTGCTGGCGTAGTTGATGGCGACGGCGAACCCTTCGCTGGCCAGTTGTCTGGCGATCACGGCACCGATGCCACGGGAGGCGCCGGTCACGAGGGCAACTTTCGAAGTTTGAGTAGTCATGGCGAACCTTTGAAGGTGTTTGTTGGGGTGAAGCCAGATTCACATGTTTACCGAAGTCGATAAATGCACGAGAGTTGCCTTGACTGTTCAATAATCGCCAACAATCGAGGAGCAAGAGCCAAGCGTGGATCAAGTCAAAGCAATGAAGGTTTTCGTGCGGATCTACGAGCGCAGCAGCTTCACGCTGGCCGCCGAGGACCTGAATCTGCCACGGGCGACGCTGACCCATACGCTGAATCAGTTTGAAGCGTGGCTCGGTACGCGCTTGTTGGAACGCAGCACCCGCAGGGTGCGTCCGACGCTGGACGGCGAGGCCTACTATCAGCGTTGTGTGCACTTGCTGGCGGAACTGGAAGAAGCCGAACTGGCGTTTCGCGGTTGCGCACCCAAAGGCCGCTTGCGCGTGGACTTGCATGGCACCCTGGCCAGGCATTTTGTGATCCCGGCATTGCCACAATTCATGGAGCGTTACCCGGACATCGAGTTGTCCATCAGCGAAGCCGACCGTTTTGTCGACCTGATCGCTGAAGGCGTCGACTGCGTGCTGCGCGCCGGCACCTTGAGTGATTCGGCGCTGATCGGAAAACGCATCGCCAGCCTGCGCCAGATCACCTGCGCCAGCCCCGCCTATCTGCGTCAATACGGTGAACCGAAAAGCCTTGAAGACCTGAAACACCATCGCGCGGTGAACTACGTCTCGCGCACCACCGCCAAGTTGTTCCCCTTCGAATTCATGGTCGATGGCGAGCTGAAAGAAGTCGCTATCGAAGGCGCGGTTTCAGTGTTCGGCGCGGAAATCTACGCGGCGTCGGCAATTGCCGGGCTCGGCCTGATCCAGTGTCCGCATTACCGAATGGAGGCGCAGATTTCCCAAGGCCTGGTGCAAGAAGTCCTCATCGACACGCCGCCACCGTCAATGCCGGTTTCGGTGCTGTACCCCCACAACCGACACATGTCGCCACGGGTTCGGGTGTTTGTGGATTGGTTGGGGGAGCTGTTTACGGGCGCTGTTTGACCTTGCTGTTCTTGATCGTTCCCACGCTCCGCGTCGGAACGATCATCTGTGAAACGTTTCAGCTTTTTCTCGAGTCCGAGGTTTATCGGCGTTTGTCTGGGCGTATGCTGGGCAACTTGCGAAGCAGTCGATACCAACTTCAAGACAGACAAGAGAGGATTCGATGACTTACACCGCTGCCGAAAACCGCTACGACTCTATCCCTTACCGCCGCGTAGGCCGCAGCGGTCTGGTGCTGCCGGCGCTGTCCCTGGGGCTGTGGCACAACTTCGGTGACAGCACGCCGATCGACACTCAGCGCTCGCTGTTGCGCACCGCCTTCGACCTGGGCATCAACCACTTCGACCTGGCCAACAACTATGGCCCGCCGTATGGCAGCGCCGAGATCAACTTCGGTCGTTTGCTGCGTGAAGACTTCAAGCAGTACCGCGACGAGTTGATTATTTCGAGCAAGGCCGGCTGGGACATGTGGCCCGGCCCTTATGGCCAGGGCGGCGGTTCGCGTAAATACGTGCTGGCCAGCCTCGACCAGAGCCTGCAACGCCTGGGCCTGGACTACGTGGACATCTTCTATTCCCATCGCTTCGACCCCGACACCCCACTGGAAGAAACTGCCAGTGCGTTGGCCACCGCCGTACAGCAGGGCAAGGCGCTGTACATCGGCATCTCGTCCTATTCCGGGGTGAAAACCCGTGAGATGGCGGCGCTGCTGAAAGAGTGGAAAGTGCCGTTGCTGATTCACCAACCAGCCTACAACCTGCTCAATCGCTGGGTTGAAAAGGATCTGCTGGACGTCACCGACGAACTCGGCACTGGCGTGATTGCGTTCACGCCATTGGCGCAGGGCTTGTTGACCGACAAGTACCTCAATGGCATTCCGAAGGATGCGCGGGTCAATCGCCCGGGCGGTGGTTCTTTGCAGGAATCACATCTGTCCGAAGCCAACATCGCCCACGTGCGCGGGCTCAACGAAATCGCCAAGCGTCGCGGTCAGAGCCTGGCGCAACTGGCGTTGGCATGGACGCTGCGCGATCCGCGCGTGACCTCGGCACTGATCGGTGCGAGCCGGCCGGAGCAGATTATCGAGAACGTCGCAGCGTTGAAGAATTTGAGTTTCAGCGCGGAAGAACTGGCGGAAATTGACCGGTTTGCCCAGGAAGGCGGGATCAATCTTTGGGAGAAGCCTTCGACGGCTGAATAAGTGTTCGGCACGGGGTCTTGCTGCGCCTGTTCCTGCCTCTTCGCGAGCAGGCTCGCTCCCACAGTGGATTTGTGTCAGGCACAGACCCTGTGGGAGCGAGCCTGCTCGCGATGGGGCCAGAACAGGCAGTAAAGAACTCAGGACTCACCGAAAGAAAGGCACATCCCCCAACACCGTAGCCCGCTGCATCACCCGCCGCGCCGGTCGGTAATCATCCACGGCGTAATGCTGTGTCACGCGGTTATCCCAGAACGCCACGTCATCTTTTTGCCAACGCCAGCGAATGGTGAATTCCGGCCGCGTCGCATGAGCAAACAACAGCTTCAAAATCGCTTCACTCTCGGTGTCCGACAGCTCATTGATCTTCGACGTGAAGCCTTCATTGACGAACAACGCCCGGCGCCCGCTCACCGGGTGTGTGCGGATCACCGGGTGCGACAGCGGTGGATTTTTGCGGCGTGCTTCTTCCCACTGGGCCAACGCTTGCGGCGTGTTGCCATATCGCTCCAGCGGGAACGAGCGGGTGAAATCGTGTGTGGCCGTCAGGCCTTCGAGCAAGCTTTTCATCGGCGCGGACAACGCTTCATACGCCGCGATGCCACTGGCCCACAACGTGTCGCCGCCAAACTCCGGCAACAGCTTGGCACTCAGCACCGCGCCCATGGCCGGGGTCGGCAGGAAGGTCACGTCGGTGTGCCAGATCGCGTTGTCGCGCACGTCGGTGACGGCGGTGTCGAGGATCAGCACTTCGGGCTGTTCCGGCACGTTCGGGTAGATCGGATGGATGTGCAGGTCGCCGAAATTCGCAGCGAATCGCGCCTGCTGTTGCGGTGTGATCGGCTGGTCGCGGAAGAACAGCACTTGATGCTTGAGCAGCGCTTGCTCGATGGCGTCGCGCTGTTCCAGGTTCAGTGGCTGGCTGACGTCGATGCCGCTGATTTGGGCGCCGAGGGCCGAGCTGAGGGGGACGATGGTCAGGTTGCTCATGGTGATTCTCTTTAATCCGGGGTGCCGAGCTTTTGTAGGAGTGAGCCTGCTCGCGATAGCGGAGAGTCAGACGACAGGGTGGTGGCTGATACACCGCCATCGCGAGCAGGCTCGCTCCCACATTAAGATCCCAAAAAACTCAGTGGGCCTGGCCGTGCCACGGCACCAGTTTGCGTTGCAGGGCGCGCAGGCCCATTTCCATGGCAAACGCGATCAGGGCAATCACCAGAATCCCCAGCACCACCACATCGGTGACCAGGAATTGCGCGGCCGACTGCACCATAAAACCCAAACCGCTGGTGGCGGCGATCAATTCGGCGGCAACCAGCGTCGACCAACCCACGCCCAGACCAATGCGCACGCCAGTCAAAATGTCCGGCAAGGCACTCGGCAGAATCACATGGCGAATCAACTGCGCCCGGGTCGCTCCCAGCGACTGAGCGGCGCGCAACTTGGCCGGGTCAACCGTGCGCACGCCAGTCGCGGTGGCGATGGCGATCGGGGCAAAAATCGCCAGGTAGATCAGCAAGACTTTCGACAACTCACCGATGCCGCACCAGATGACGATCAGCGGCAGATAAGCCAGCGGTGGAATCGGCCGGTAGAACTCGATCAACGGATCGAGCACGCCGCGGGCGATGCGGTTATGGCCGATGGCGATGCCGATGGGCACGGCGGTCAGCACCGCGAAACCAAGGCCCAGACCGATACGGCTGAGACTGGCCCCCAAGTGCTGCCACAACGTTGAATCCATGTAGCCGCTGGTCACCAGCAGCCAGCCCTTTTGCAGCACGGCGGACGGTGGTGGCAGGAACAGCGGTTCGATCATCCCTGTGGCGGTGACGGCCCACCAAATGACAACCAGCGCCACCAGCGTCAGCACGCTGATCCACCGAGTGCTGAGGCTGCGACGTGACGGGATGTCCGTGGAACCCGGTTTAACCGCGACGGCGGGAATTTGATAGCTGCTCATGCGCGCTCCTGCCGCTGGGCGGTGCTGCGTTGGGAGAACACTTTGGCGAGTACGTGTTCGCGAGTTTCGATGAAGCGCGGGTCGGACTTGATCGAGCGAGCGGACTCACCGGCCGCATACCGCTGACCGAAATCCAGGCTCAGGCGCTCGACGATTTTTCCCGGATCAGGCGCCAGCAGAATCAGGTCCGTGGCGAGGAACACCGCTTCTTCGATGTCGTGGGTAATCAGGAAAACCGGTTTGGCGGTGCGCTGCCAGACTTGCAGCAGCAGCTCCTGCATCTGTTCGCGGGTGAAGGCGTCGAGGGCGCCGAAGGGTTCGTCCATCAGCAAAACGCGCGGGTCGGCGGCCAGCGCACGGGCCAGGCCGACACGTTGCTTCTGGCCACCCGAGAGCTGCCAGATGCGGCGACTTTCGAAGCCGGAAAGGTTCACCAGTGCGAGCATTTCCTGAGCGCGCAGTTCACGTTTTTCCCGCGCAATGCCGGCCAGCTCCAGGCCGAAACCGACGTTGGCCAACACGTCCTGCCAAGGCAGCAGGGCGTCGTCCTGGAACACCACGCCGCGTTCGGCGCCCGGGCCTTTGACCGGCACGCCGTCAAGGGTGATGCGCCCGGCGCTGGGTTCGACGAAACCGGCAATCAGGTTCAACAGCGAGGTCTTGCCACTGCCGGACGGGCCGAGGGCCACCAGCAACTGCTGGGGGCCCAGGCTCAGGGAAATATCCGCCAGTACCGGTTCGGCGGCGCCGGGGTACTGTGCGCTGATGCGCTCCAGCTGTAGCAAAGCCATCGCAGTTAACTCCCGATCAGTTGGTGATGTACTTGGCGCTGACGTAAGGGGCGTAGTCCGGCAGCACGGCCTCGACCTTGCCTTGTTCCTTGAGGAATGCGGCGGTGTCGGTAATGGCCTTGGTGGTCGGTGCGCCGAGGGTGATCACTTGGTCAGCCGCCAGCGGGAAGACGTTGCCTTGCAGCAACAACGGAATGTCGCTGGCCTTGGCGCCCGACAGTTTGACAAGCTTGTCCACGTTGCTTTGATTGGCCAGCCAGGCTTTCGGGTCTTTGCGGTAATCGGCGTAGGCGTCGAGGGTCACTTTGGCGAACGCAGTGACGATTTCCGGGTGCTTCTCGGCGAAGTCCTTACGCACGATCCAGGCATCGAAAGTCGGAGCGCCGAACTTGGCCAGTTCGCCGGAGGTAATCAGCACTTTGCCGTTTTCCTTGGCGACACCGAGGGCTGGGTCCCACACGTAAGTGGCGTCGATATCACCGCGTTTCCACGCAGCGATGATGGCGGGCGGAGCGAGGTTGAGCACGGTGACCTTCGACGGATCGATGTTCCAGTGCTTGAGCGCCGCCAGCAGGCTGTAGTGGCCGGTGGAAACGAACGGCACGGCGATTTTTTTGCCGATCAGGTCTTGCGGAGTCTTGATCCCGGAGCCTTCGCGGGCGACCAGGGCTTCAGCCGCGCCGATCTGGGTGGCAATGAGGAAGGTTTCTACCGGGATTTTGCGGGTGATGGCCGCCGTCAGGGGGCTGGAACCGAGGTAGCCGATCTGCACGTCGCCGGAAGCGATGGCGGCGATGATGTCGGCGCCGTTGTCGAATTTGCGCCAGTCGATCTTGGCGTTGGTGGCTTTTTCGTAAGCGCCGTCGGCCTGGGCGACCTTTGCCGGGTCAACCGTGGTCTGGTAGGCGACGGTCACGTCAGCCGCCTGGGCAAACAAACTCGCCGCAGCCAGAGACGCGGCCGCCAAGAGGCGAAGAGAGAAATTCAGTTTCATTGAGAAGCTCCTTGTCAGGCGACCGAGAGTCGGCGTGAAAGGAGACTAAATGATCTAAGAATCCGAAAATAAATAACTTTTTCGAATGAGCTTATGAGCGGAAAATTCTAAGGGAGACCGCAGTGCGGCCATCGCGGGCAAGCCTCGCTCCTACAGATTCGGGGTCGAGTCACAAATGGGGACCGACACAAAACTGTAGGAGCGAGGCTTGCCCGCGAAAAGGTCTGAAGGACCTTCTGATGTTAGTTGCTGATCGCCAGAATGCTCGCCTGATACGACCCGACAAACACATCGAAATCGCCGACTTCGTTCTGCTCCAGCGCCACCTGCTCAGCCAGCGAGGAGCGTGCGCGTTCTTCAAACTTCGCCTGATCTTCGCTATTCAACGGCTCGCTGCGGAAAAACTCCGCATGCGCCTGGCTCTGGCGCAGGGAGAACTGGGCAAAGCTCTCCTTGTGTTCAGCCATGGCCGCCAGCACTTGTGCTGAAGGTGTGCGCGACGAATCCTTGACCTTCTCCATCTGCACGTCCAACGCCTTGCTGTGGGCATCGCCGCCATGGCTTTGATCAAGCAGCGCCGCGAGCGGAGCTATTTTTTCCAACAATTCGCCGGCCCATTCCTTCAGGTCGACCGGTTGACCGTCACGCTGCAGTTGCAGGCCCGGACGACGACCTTCCTTGACCACGCTGAGGAAGTTCGAGGTCGCGTTGCCGCACGAAGTATTGGTCAGCAGCGGGCTGTCGTTCAGCGCGCAATACAGCAGGAACGCGTCGAGGAAGCGCGACTCTGGCAAATCGATGCCCATCGGCAGGAACGGATTGATGTCCAGGCAACGCACTTCGACGTACTGAATGCCGCGGGCCACCAGCGCCTGGATCGGCCGTTCGCCGGTGTAGGTCACGCGCTTCGGGCGGATGTTGGAGTAGTACTCGTTTTCGATCTGCAGGATGTTGGTGTTGAGCTGAACCCACTCACCGTCCTGATGCGTACCGATTTCGACATACGGTGCATACGGCGTGGCGACCGCTTTGCGCAGGCTGTCGGTGTAGCTGGCCAGATCGTTGTAGCACGGCGTCAAGCCGGCCTGGGCGTTGCTCTGGTAACCCAGGTCACTCATGCGCAGGCTGGTGGCGTATGGCAGGTACAAGGTGTCCGGGTCCAGTTGCTCCAACTGGTGCGAACGACCGCGCAGGAAACCGGCGTCCAGCGCAGGGGAGGCGCCGAACAGGTACATCAGTAGCCAGCTGTAGCGGCGGAAGTTGCGGATCAGCGCAATGTAGGCTGACGACTGATAGTCGCGGTCGGTGCCGACAAAGCCTTCAGCCTCTTTAAGCAGTGGCCAGAGCTTTTCCGGCAGGGAAAAGTTGTAGTGAATCCCGGCGATGCACTGCATGGTCTTGCCGTAACGCAGGGCCAGGCCCTTGCGGTAGACGTACTTGAGCTGACCGATGTTGGACGTGCCGTAATAGGCGATCGGGATGTCTTCCTCGGCCGGCAACGGGCACGGCATCGATGGACTCCACAGAAACTCGTTGCCGAGCTTGCTGTAGGCAAAACGGTGAATCTTGTCCAGGCTCGCCAGCGTATCGGCCGGGTCTGGCAGGGCCGGGGTAATGAATTCCAGCAGCGACTCGGAATAGTCGGTGGTGATTTGTTCATTGGTCAGCGCGGAACCCAATGCTTCCGGGTGCGGCGTTTGCGCCAGGCGACCTTCGCCGGTCACGCGCAGGCATTCACGTTCGATGCCGTGAAGGCACTGTTCGAGCAGAGAGAGGTTAGCGCGCTCGCCAAGCAGAGCCAGGCGGCGGTTGAGAAGTTCGCTCAAGTTGGATTCCTTCACGCGTCAGTCGCCCCAATATGGGGGTGGGCAAGACGGTCTACAAGGGTGAAGTTGAAACTGGCGTTTTCGCCTGGTTTTTGGACCGTACACGGCTGCTGACAGCAGCCAAGGAATTCCCTGTGGGAGCGAGCCTGCTCGCGAAGAGGGCGTGTCAGTCAACATTGATGTTGTCTGATACACCGCCTTCGCGAGCAGGCTCGCTCCCACAGGAAACTTCGGCGCTGCAGTCACAGCGCCGAAATTAACTCAAATCGATGACTTCTAGCTACAGGACAGCGAACGTGCCTTGTGCTTTTGCGACGAGTTTGTCGCCTTGCATCACGTCGGCTTCGACCACTAGCGTGCGCCGGCCCGGGTGAATCACCCGCGCCGTGCACATCACTTCACCGTCGGAAACGGCGCGAATGTAGTTGATCTTGCACTCGATGGTCGCGCTCTGCTGGTCAAAGCCGTGGGTGCTGGAACAGGCCAGCCCCATGGCAATGTCCACCAGACTGAACAAGGCCCCGCCGTGCAGCTTGCCGCCGCGATTGCGCAGCTCTGGCGCAAGCCCCAGGGCGACTTGCGCCACCCCGGCTTCCAGACTGTGCAAGCGACATCCCAGCAGCTTGAAAAAAGCGCTTTCGGTCAGCCCGGCAGGGATCTCCATCAGCGTTTCTTCAACTGCTTGGCGTTGGCAAACAACGATGCCATGGCGTTGTTGGCCGGGGCCGCCGCCGTGGTTTCCTTACGCGGTGCGTTGTTCTGGGACTGGCGTGGCGCCGACCCCGGACGTGCACCACGAGCGCCGTCGATTTTCTCGCCCGGGGTGTCGCTCATGCGCATCGACAGACCCACGCGTTTACGCGGGATATCGACTTCCATGACCTTCACTTTCACCACGTCTCCGGCCTTTACCGCTTCGCGCGGATCCTTGATGAACTTCTCCGAAAGCGCAGAGATGTGCACCAAACCGTCCTGATGCACGCCGATGTCGACGAACGCGCCGAAGTTGGTCACGTTGGTGACGACGCCTTCGAGGATCATGCCCAGTTGCAGATCCTTGAGGTCTTCGACGCCTTCCTGGAACTCGGCGGTCTTGAACTCCGGACGCGGGTCACGGCCCGGTTTTTCCAGCTCTTGCAGAATGTCGGTGACCGTTGGCAGACCAAAGGTTTCGTCGGTGTACTTCTTCGGGTCGAGACGCTTGAGGAAGCTCGCGTCGCCGATCAACGAGCGAATGTCACGGTCGGTCTCAGCGGCAATGCGCTGCACCAGTGGATAGGCTTCCGGGTGAACCGCCGACGAATCCAGCGGATTGTCGCCGTTCATGACGCGCAGGAAACCGGCCGCCTGTTCGAAGGTTTTCTCGCCCAGACGAGCGACTTTCTTCAACGCCGCACGGGTTTTGAACGCGCCGTGCTCGTCGCGGTGGCTGACGATGTTCTGCGCCAGGGTCGCGTTGAGGCCGGAGATGCGGGCGAGCAGCGCCACGGAGGCGGTGTTGACGTCCACGCCCACGGCGTTCACGCAGTCCTCGACCACGGCATCCAGGCCACGCGCCAGTTTCAGCTGCGACACGTCGTGCTGGTACTGGCCGACACCGATGGATTTCGGATCGATCTTCACCAGTTCGGCCAGCGGATCCTGCAAGCGGCGGGCAATCGACACGGCGCCACGGATCGACACGTCGAGGTCCGGGAATTCCTTGGAAGCCAGTTCCGACGCCGAGTAAACCGATGCACCGGCTTCGGAGACCATGACCTTGGTCATCTTCATCGCTGGGTATTTTTTGATCAGCTCAGCGGCGAGCTTGTCGGTTTCACGGCTGGCGGTGCCGTTGCCGATGGCGATCAGGTCCACGGCATGCTTGGCGCACAGGGCTGCCAGAATCGCGATGGTCTGGTCCCATTTGTTGTGCGGTACGTGCGGGTAGACCGTGGCGTGATCCAGCAGCTTGCCGGTGGAATCGACCACGGCGACCTTGCAACCGGTGCGCAGGCCCGGGTCGAGGCCCAGGGTGGCACGCGGGCCGGCCGGGGCCGACAGCAGCAAGTCGTGCAGGTTGTGGGCGAACACGTTGATCGCTTCGGTTTCCGCGCCATCGCGCAGTTCGCCGAGCAAATCGGTTTCGAGGTGGGTGTAGAGCTTGACCTTCCAGGTCCAGCGCACCACTTCGCCCAGCCATTTGTCGGCGGCGCGGTTCTGGTTCTGGATGCCGAACTGCTGGCCGATCATGCCCTCGCACGGGTGCATGGTGCCCGGCAGCTCGTCGCCGACTTTCAGCGCCGAACTCAGGATGCCTTCGTTGCGGCCACGGAAAATCGCCAGCGCGCGGTGCGACGGCATGCTTTTCAGCGGTTCGTCGTGTTCGAAGTAATCGCGGAACTTGGCGCCTTCCTCTTCCTTGCCGGCGATGACGCGGGCACTGAGGGTCGCTTCCTGCTTGAGGTAGCTGCGCAGCTTGTCCAGGAGGCCGGCGTCTTCGGCGAAGCGTTCCATCAGGATGTATTTGGCGCCTTCGAGGGCCGCCTTCACATCGGCCACGCCTTTTTCGGCGTCGACGAAGCGTGCGGCTTCGGCGTCTGGCGTCAGGGTCGGGTCGTTGAACAGGCCGTCGGCCAGCTCGCCGAGGCCGGCTTCCAGGGCGATCTGGCCCTTGGTGCGGCGCTTCTGCTTGTACGGCAAGTACAAGTCTTCCAGGCGGGTCTTGGTGTCGGCGAGTTTGATGTCGCGTTCGAGTTGCGGGGTCAGCTTGCCTTGCTCCTGAATGCTGGCAAGGATGCTGATACGCCGTTCGTCGAGTTCTCGCAGGTAGCGCAGACGCTCTTCCAGATGACGCAACTGGATGTCATCGAGGCTGCCGGTCACTTCTTTCCGGTAACGGGCGATGAAGGGAACGGTAGAGCCTTCATCGAGTAGCGCGACGGCCGCTTCGACCTGTTGTGGGCGTACACCGAGTTCCTCGGCGATGCGGCTGTTGATGCTGTCCATAAAACCACCTGACAAATTGTGAAAGCAGGCTCGCAGGCGCAGGGATAAAGGCTCGGCGAGTCTGGTTGAGCGGCCTGGCGTGCGCCGCTACCTGGATCAACAGGTATCCCGTTGACCCGTGAAATCGAACAATGACTGCCGGCGCCATGAAAATAAAAAGCGGCCAACTGCAGCCATGATCAGACGTTGCCTGACACAAAAGGCCGCGCATTATAACCAGCGTTCTATCATTCAGGGGCATCGCAGGCATTAGCGCGAGGGCCGGATTTCTGGCAGTGAAGGAAAAATCTGCTAACAATGCACACGGTGCGTATAACGGCAGCTACGCCATAATGCGCGCCGAGATCAAAGGAGCATCCAATGAGCAGCACTGCAAACAATGCTGAAGGCGAAAAAATTCTTATTGTTGACGACGATCCAGGGCTGAGCAGCCTGCTGGAACGCTTTTTCGTCAGCAAGGGCTACCGCGCCCGCGCCGTGCCGAACACCGAACAAATGGATCGCCTGCTGGCGCGTGAAGTGTTCAACCTGGTCGTCCTCGACCTGATGCTGCCCGGCGAAGACGGTCTGACCGCCTGCCGCCGGCTGCGCACGGCGAACAATCAGATCCCGATCATTATGCTGACCGCCAAGGGCGATGAGCTGAGCCGCATCAAGGGCCTGGAACTGGGCGCCGACGATTACCTGGCCAAGCCCTTCAACCCGGATGAGCTGATGGCCCGTGTCAAAGCGGTCCTGCGCCGTCAGTCGACACCTGTGCCGGGCGCACCGGGCAGCGAAGACGAAAGCGTGACCTTCGGTGACTACGAACTGTCCCTGGCCACCCGCGAACTCAAGCGCGGTGACGAAGTGCACATGCTGACCACCGGTGAATTCGCGGTGCTCAAGGCCTTGGTCATGAATGCGCGTCAGCCACTGACTCGCGACAAGCTGATGAACCTGGCCCGTGGCCGTGAATGGGATGCCCTGGAGCGTTCCATCGACGTGCAGATTTCCCGTCTGCGCCGGATGATCGAGCCTGACCCATCCAAACCGCGTTACATCCAGACGGTCTGGGGCGTGGGCTACGTGTTCGTTCCGGATGGCGCCGCCACCAAGTGATCGGCGATTTGTAGGAGCGGGTCTTGCGGACAATCGTCCGCAGACTCGCGATCCGCAATATGCGAGCATCGCTCGCTCCTGCAAGTGTGTAGCGGTTATTCATGAAAACCCCCGTTTGGTTCCCCCAGAGTTTCTTCTCCCGCACCCTGTGGCTGGTGCTGATCGTCGTCCTGTTTTCCAAGGCACTGACCCTGGTTTATCTGTTGATGAACGAAGACGTGCTGGTGGACCGCCAATACAGCCACGGTGTCGCCCTGACGCTGCGCGCTTATTGGGCCGCTGATGAAAAGAACCGAGAGAAAATCGCTGATGCTGCCACCCTGATCAGGGTCGTGGGCGCGGGTGTGCCGGAAGGCGAGCAACATTGGCCTTACAGCGAGATCTATCAGCGGCAGATGCAGGCTGAGTTGGGTGCCGACACCGAAGTGCGATTACGCATGCACTCACCGCCGGCCCTGTGGGTTCGGGCACCTAGCCTGGGCGATGGCTGGCTGAAAGTGCCGCTGTATCCGCATCCGTTGCGCGGCCAGAAAATCTGGAACGTGCTCGGCTGGTTCCTTGCTATCGGCTTGCTGTCCACCGCCTCGGCGTGGATCTTCGTCAGCCAGCTCAATCAACCCTTGAAACGTCTGGTGTATGCCGCACGGCAACTCGGCCAGGGGCGCAGCGTGCGCCTGCCGATCAGTGACACGCCGAGCGAGATGACCGAGGTGTATCGCGCCTTCAACCAGATGGCTGAAGACGTCGAGCAGGCCGGTCGCGAGCGCGAGCTGATGCTGGCCGGGGTGTCACACGACCTGCGTACACCGCTGACCCGTTTGCGCTTGTCCCTGGAATTGATGGGCGACCACAACGACCTCACCGACGCGATGGTGCGTGACATCGAAGACATGGACGCGATCCTCGACCAGTTCCTCGCGTTTATCCGCGATGGTCGTGACGAGTCTGTCGAGGAAGTGGACCTGATTGACCTGGTTCGTGAAGTCGCTGCGCCGTATAACCAGAACGAAGAAAAAGTGCGTCTGCGCCTGGAACCGATCCAGGCGTTTCCCTTGCGTCGGGTGTCGATGAAGCGGCTGCTGAACAATTTGATCGGCAACGCTTTGCACCATGCTGGCAGCGGGGTTGAGGTGGCGGCTTATGTCTCCGGTGATACCAGCGCGCCGTACGTGGTGCTGAGCGTCATGGACCGTGGGGCAGGGATTGATCCGTCGGAACTGGAGGCGATCTTCAACCCGTTCACCCGGGGTGATCGTGCCAGGGGCGGGAAGGGGACAGGACTTGGACTGGCCATCGTGAAGCGGATCGCTTCGATGCATGGCGGGAATGTCGAGTTGCGCAATCGGCCGGGTGGCGGGCTTGAAGCTCGGGTGCGGTTGCCGCTTGGGCTTATGTTGCCGCGGGATGCGGTTTAACAGCTGACTACTCCAATCATTCCCACGCTCTGTGTGGGAATGCAGCGCTGAACGCTCGGCGTCCCGGCAACAGCCGAACGCGGAGCGTCCGTTAGAGCATTCCCACGCAGAGCGTGGGAATGCTCGGTGGGTCAGCCCTTGCCTTTGGTGCGCGTCATATTCGGCCCGCCATTCTTCTCAAGATGCTCGATGATGATCCCCGCCACATTCTTCCCGGTGGTGGTCTCGATCCCTTCCAGCCCTGGCGACGAGTTCACTTCCATCACCAGCGGCCCGTGATTGGAACGCAGGATATCCACGCCCGCCACCGCCAGCCCCATGACCTTGGCCGCCCGCAACGCGGTCATGCGTTCTTCCGGGGTGATCTTGATCAGGCTGGCACTGCCACCGCGATGCAGGTTGGAGCGGAACTCCCCAGGCTTGGCCTGGCGCTTCATCGCCGCGATCACCTTGTCGCCCACCACGAAGCAGCGAATGTCCGCGCCCCCGGCTTCCTTGATGTATTCCTGAACCATGATGTTCTGCTTCAGGCCCATGAAGGCCTCAATCACCGACTCTGCCGCCGTCGCCGTTTCACACAACACCACACCGATGCCTTGCGTACCTTCCAGCACCTTGATCACCAGCGGTGCGCCGTTGACCATGTCGATCAGGTCGGGAATGTCATCCGGGGAGTGCGCAAACCCGGTGACGGGCAAGCCGATGCCGCGGCGCGAGAGCAGTTGCAGTGACCGCAGCTTGTCCCGCGAACGGGCGATGGCCACCGATTCATTGAGCGGGAAAACCCCCATCATTTCGAACTGACGCAACACCGCGCAGCCATAAAACGTCACAGACGCACCGATCCGCGGGATCACCGCGTCGAAACCTTCCAGCGGCTTGCCGCGGTAATGGATCTGCGGTTTGTGGCTGGCAATGTTCATATAGGCGCGCAGGGTGTCGATCACCACCATTTCATGTCCACGCTCGGTACCGGCTTCGACCAGACGACGAGTGGAATACAGACGCGGGTTCCGCGACAGCACAGCGATCTTCATGCAACACCTGTGGAAGAGGTAGATACCGGGAACACCGGCTTGTCTTGTACATATTTGATGCCCGGATTGACCACCAGTTGGCCGTCGATCAGGGCTTTGGAGCCGAGGAGCAGGCGATAACGCATGGACTTGCGGCAGGCGAGGGTGAATTCGACCCGCCATACCCGATCACCCAGGGCCAGTGTGGTGCTGACCACGTAACGCATCTGAGCGTGACCGTTGGAGCTTTTGATGGTTTTGCGCGTCACCAGTGGCGCCTCGCAGCGTCGATGGCGCAACTGCACCACCGTGCCCAGGTGCGCGGTGAAGCGCACCCAGCTTTCACCGTCGCGCTCGAACGGCTCGATGTCGGTCGCATGCAGGCTTGAGGTGCTGGCGCCGGTGTCGATTTTTGCGCGCAGGCCCGCGACTCCCAGATCCGGGAGCGCCACCCACTCGCGCAGACCGATAACGGTCAAATGGTCAAATGTCTTCAATAGGAAAAAACCGGCGATTAACGCGTCCAGGCCTCAGGTGCTACCTGGGCCAACGCTTTGAATGCAGGCTTGGCGAACCAGTAACCCTGCATCAGAAATATTCCACAGTCCGCCAGGAAATCCCGTTCTCCGGCGCTTTCGATGCCTTCGGCGATGACTGTAACGTTCAACTCCGCACACATTGTGACAACCCCTCGGACGATCGCCTGACGAACACGGTCGCGATCGACATCGCGGATCAGTGCCATGTCGAGTTTGATCAGGTCCGGTTGGAAATCAGCCAGCAGATTGAGCCCCGAGTAGCCCGCGCCGAAATCGTCGATGGCGGTCTTGAAGCCGAATTCGCGGTATTCACGCAGAATATTAGTCAAATGGCGATAGTTATCTACGTGCTCGCTTTCCAGGGTTTCGAAAATCAGCCGGTTGATGGGGAAGTTGTGTGTTTTCGCGGCTTCCAGAGTGGTGCGGATGCACAGCTCCGGGCGGTACACGGCGTTGGGCATGAAGTTGATGGACAAGTGTGTCTGCATGTTTAGATTGGCCGCTCCTGCAATGGCGCGGGTCCGGCAGAGCTGGTCGAAGCGGTAGCGATTTTCCTCGGTGACCTGGTCGAGCACCGACAGTGCGCCTTCCCCGGCAATGCCACGCACCAACGCTTCGTGAGCAAAAACTGATTGGTCGCGCAAATCGACGATCGGTTGGTAGGCAAAAGAAAAATCGAAGCCCAGCGGCTCGCTTTGCTGGCAGCCCTGGCAACCGCCCTGAGGCGAGGTCAATGAAGACGGGAATATAGTCACTCGATCACTCCATGCCGGTGAGCCGGCCAAGATCACAGTCTATCTGGGGGGCCGAGTTCTTGCGCCCGACAGAAACGGTAGTACAGTTCCGACTATGGGCTGAAAGAGGAATTCCAGTGGCACAAAAAAACGAAGAGGACGACAAGGTCCGTCTCGATAAGTGGTTGTGGGCCGCGCGTTTTTATAAAACACGTGCCTTGGCCAAGGCGGCAATTGAAAGCGGCAAGGTGCATTGCCGTGGTGAGCGCTGCAAACCGGGCAAGGAGCCGAGGGTGGGCGACGAGTTTCAGATTCGTGTGGGGTTCGAGGAACGCACGGTGGTGGTCCAGGCGCTATCGATTGTGCGCCGTGGCGCGCCAGAGGCTCAGACGTTGTATGCGGAAACCGATGCCAGCATCGCCAAGCGCGAAGCGGCTGCGGCCATGCGCAAGTCCGGCGCGTTGGGCATGAGCACCGATGGCAAGCCAAGCAAGAAACAGCGGCGGGATTTGTTCAAGTTTCGTGGGAGCAGTAACGACGAGTGAGGTAGATGCTTCTGTGTCGTCTGGGCTGAAGTCTTCGCGGGCAAGTCACGCTCCCACAGGTATAGCGCCGACCTTTGTGGGAGTGAGCCTGCTCGCGATCGAGTGCGCAGCACTCGCCGGCAGCACCACAAAATCAGGCCCTAAGCACCACACTCATCCGCGAAACTCCCCACATCGAATGGGCGCAGACTTGCAATCGCCCAGATGCGTAGCCATATCGGGTTGCTGGCCAGCGGCGCATTCAGCAGATGAAACAGCCACTCGTCGAAAATCACACACAGCATCTGACCCGTAGGCCATAACCAAAAGGCCAGCAGCGCCAGAGGCACGAAATTGCACAGAGCCAACCGGCGCAGGTTCCACCTTGCTTGGAACAAACCCGGATTGTTCATAAAATGCCTCCCATGGCTGAACGTCGCGCACCAAAGCGGTGCTGCAAAGGCGCAATTTTCACGGTTGTAACCATTTTGTCATTACTTCAGAACCCAGACCTATGACCGATCTACCGGATACCGACTACACCCAACGCTTCATCTTCGATGACAGCGACACCCGCGGCGAGCTGGTTTCGTTGGAACGGAGTTACGCTGAAGTCCTCGCCAAACACCCGTATCCGGAGCCGGTCGCGCAACTGCTCGGCGAACTGATGGCGGCCGCGTCGCTGCTGGTCGGCACGTTGAAGTTCGATGGCTTGCTGATTCTTCAGGCCCGTTCCGACGGTCCGATTCCGCTGCTGATGATCGAGTGCTCCAGCGAGCGTGAAATCCGTGGCCTGGCCCGTTACGACGCCGACCGGATTGCCCCCGACGCGACCCTCGCCGACCTGATGCCCAATGGCGTGCTGGCACTGACCGTCGACCCGACACAGGGTCAGCGTTACCAAGGCATTGTCGACCTGGATGGCGAAACCCTGTCGGAGTGCTTCACCAACTACTTCGTCATGTCGCAACAGGTTGGCACCCGGTTCTGGCTGTACGCCGATGGCCGTCGCGCCCGCGGCATGTTGTTGCAGCAACTGCCTGCCGACCGCTTGAAAGACCAGGAAGAGCGCGAGGACAGTTGGCAGCACATCACCGCGCTGGGCAACACCCTGACCGCCGACGAATTGCTGAGCCTGGACAACGAAACCGTGCTTCATCGCCTCTACCATGAAGAACAGGTGCGCCTGTTCGATGTGCAGAGATTGCGTTTCCGTTGTAGCTGCTCGCGAGAACGTTCGGCCAATGCTCTGGTCAGTTTGGGCATGGAAGACGCGCAGGCGCTGGTCATCGAGCACGGCGGCAACATCGAGATCGATTGCCAGTTCTGCAACCAGCGCTACCTGTTTGACGCGGCCGATATCACCCAATTGTTCGCCGGTGCGGGTGTCGAGACACCGTCAGATACCCGGCACTAAAACGGTTCAGCGCAGGTAAGTTCACTGGATAGCGCCGGAATAACGCCGTTCTGACGGGAGGGCCCTACTATTTTTGGGCGTTTCTGGCATAATCCGGCCCACTTTTTGTCGCGGTAGTAGTGCACGACTTTCTACTACAAAACGTTTGGAGCACACTCGGCCACTGGCCGACGGGGAATCTCATGACGCAAGCCAATAACGCCGTGTACACCGATCTGAGTGTTGATGATCTGGTAAAAGAAGCTCTGAATCGCGGTGAAGGCGAGCTTGCCGACACTGGCGCACTGGTTGTTCGCACCGGTCACCGTACCGGCCGCTCGCCAGTCGACCGTTTCATCGTTGAAGAGCCGTCCACTCAGGCCGCCATTGCCTGGGGCCCGATCAACCGCAAGTTCCCGGCCGACAAGTTCGATGCCCTGTGGGACCGCGTCGAGGCCTTCAACAACGCGCAAGAACATTTCGTTTCCCACGTCCATGTAGGTTCGGCTGAAGAGCACTACTTGGCCGTGAAAATGACCACTCAGACGGCTTGGCAGAACCTGTTCGGTCGTTGCCTGTTCATCAACCCGGCTCAGTACAACCCGGCCGGTCGTGAAGAGTGGCAAGTTCTGAACGTCGCCAACTTCGAGTGCGTTCCAGAGCGTGACGGCACCAACTCCGACGGCTGCGTGATCATTAACTTCGCCCAGAAGAAAGTGCTGCTCGCCGGCATGCGTTACGCCGGTGAAATGAAGAAAGCCATGTTCTCGGTGCAGAACTTCCTGCTGCCGGCCGCCGACGTGCTGCCAATGCACTGCGCTGCCAACATCGGTGAAGCGGGCGACGTGACCCTGTTCTTCGGCCTGTCGGGCACTGGTAAAACCACCCTGTCCGCCGACGAAAGCCGTTACCTGATCGGTGACGACGAACACGGCTGGGGCGAAGGCGTTGTCTTCAACATCGAAGGCGGCTGCTACGCCAAGTGCATCGACTTGTCCGAGAAGAACGAGCCGGTCATCTGGAAAGCCATCAAGCACGGCGCCGTCCTGGAAAACGTCGTCATCGACGATGCCAAGCACGCCGACTACGCCGACGTCAGTCTGACCCAGAACAGCCGCGCCGCTTACCCGCTGGAGCACGTTGCCAAGCGTTCCGAGAAGAACCTCGGTGGCGAGCCAAACGCTGTGATCTTCCTGACCTGCGACCTGACCGGCGTACTGCCGCCAGTCTCGATCCTCAGCGAAGAACAAGCGGCCTACCACTTCCTGTCCGGCTACACCGCGCTGGTGGGCTCGACCGAAATGGGTTCCGGCAGCGGCATCAAGTCGACCTTCTCCACCTGCTTCGGCGCACCGTTCTTCCCGCGTCCGGCCGGCGAATACGCAGAACTGCTGATCAAGCGCATCCGCGGCTTCGGCTCCAAGGTTTACCTGGTCAACACCGGCTGGACCGGCGGCGGCTACGGCGTTGGCAAACGCTTCAACATCCCGACCACCCGTGGCGTGATTGCAGCGATCCAGAGCGGCGCGTTGATCGGTGCAGAAACCGAGCACCTCGACACCATCAACCTGGACGTGCCGTTGGCAGTGCCAGGTGTTGAGACTGGCCTGTTGAACCCACGTAACACCTGGGCTGACAAGGCTGCTTATGATGAAGCGGCCAAGGCGCTGGCTGGGTTGTTTGTTGAGAACTTCAAGAAGTTTGAAGTGAGCGACGCGATCAAGGCTGCAGGTCCTAAGCTGTAAGGCTTGGATTTAGCGAATGAAAAAGCCGCCCTTTGAGGGCGGCTTTTTTGTGGGCGTTTGGTTTCACCATCCAACTCACAACTGCCAATATTCCAGCTGTGTTGGCGCTAAACGACCAGAATAATGGCACTTATGTGTTGGGCTCGATGCCTTCCAGTTGCTGCGTATCCCACCGTTGCATTTTGATCGCTTGGTAAAGCATGCCGATGGTCAGCGGGATTTTGTCACCGCGACCCTTTGCCTTTCGCTTGAGATGCACATCAAACCCTTCGGGCTGAAAGTAGCGATAGGCGTCGTAGTCATCGAGGTCGATCCCGAACTGTTGTTCCAGCGATTCCATCAAATGCCGCGCATCAGCGCCATTGCAGCCCAGGTCGAAGTTGATCGAGGTGGTGAGGCTGATGGTTTTGCGTTCGGGCAGGCCGAGCTCTTCGTGCAACAGCTGCATGAGCAGGTGCATGACTTGGTCGTCGGGGAAGTTGGGGGAGAGGTTCATTGCGGGGGTGTCCGGTTGGGCTTGGATGGATCTTATTGATCGGCAGGCTTGTGGGGAAGGGCGGGAGCGGGTTGTGACGGTTTGTCTTGTTAGTATTTGGCGAGCGCTTCTTCTCGCGTTGGCAGTGGTTTGTCGAGGTCTGCCGGGGATGTGTCGAAACCAGCGAAATGCAGACTGGCCAGGTAATTAGAGCGGCACACCTTTTCGTAGTGCGCTTGTTTGTGTTTGAACGTTAATTCAGACATCACGATTGTCTCAGGCGTTGAAGGCTTGATCGAATGCAGCCCGGGACGCTCTGCGTCCCAAGAGCCGAACGCGGAGCGTCCGTGGAGGCGTTCCCACGCGGAGCGTGGGAACGATCTTTTCACTCGGCGTCAGGCAGGTGCTTTCCAGCCCATCATGCGTTGTTGGGCGACTTGGAGCAGGTCGCAGCCGTCCTGGGCCAAGAGGTAGAGCGCGTGGGTGATGTGGGGGATGTCTTCGACGTCGCCGTGTTTGAAGCAAACGCAGTGCAGGGTTTTGAGGAGGTCGCTGGAGGCTCGGATGCGCTGGAGGGCGGCTTCGAGGATGTCCTGGGGGTTGGCCTCTGTGTCGATGATCAGGGGCGGGGAATCGGTTAGGTTGGTTTGCAGTGGGAGGTAACGATCGTTTGTAAGTGTCATTATTTGTAGCCTCAAATGCATCAGAAAGAACCGCCGCCACCGTGACCAAGCGATGGGAGGCGGACTGTGTTCGGGTTGGTCAACCGATGAGGCTCACATCCCGGCACGCCCGAGGGCGTCCCAAACACAGCCGCCATATAGCGTGCAGGCACTTAAAGTGCCGGCAGCATACAACGGACGCTTAGATATGAGCCATTCGGGTGACCAAGCCCGAGTCGCTGATTTGGCAGCGACAGTCACGACTATAGATACGAGCTACCAAGCAGCGATAGGC
Source organism: Pseudomonas sp. SJZ077 (assembly GCF_007993905.1). Lineage (NCBI taxonomy): Bacteria > Pseudomonadati > Pseudomonadota > Gammaproteobacteria > Pseudomonadales > Pseudomonadaceae > Pseudomonas > Pseudomonas sp. SJZ077. The sequence continues at coordinate 83,233 of NZ_VIUJ01000013.1, read as the reverse complement.
GACAAAGCATCCCCGCTTGTAGGAACGGGCCGAACCTCGGTTAGGCCCTTTCCATAGGAATTTTCCGCGGCGCAATTTCTCGCGTTTTTTCGCCATCAGCCTCATCGCGTCCTCATCAGAAATGCTCGGCGTGAATCATCAAGGTTGACCTGAACCTGCTCCCACACCCATCACTTAACCAATATGCTGATAAGCCGCCACATCCTGCAGGCCAGTGGTCAACCCAGTCGCCGGCGCGTAAATCGTGCCTCTCACCGCCGAGAACTTGACCCCGTTGCTGCCTAGCGAAACGTAGCGCTCGCCCTGGTCCAGTTCGGTGAAGAAGGTGTACGAGCACTTTTCCATCGCTTTGTATTTCGCGGCGGCGCTGGCCATGGCGTTGTGGTGGTTTTGCAGGTCGGTCGGGGTCAGGTTGGTGGTTTTGTTCAGCGGCACACCCCAGCGTTTCAAGCACACTTCGGCAAAGTGGCGGACGATCAGGCCGGGTTCGGCCAGCGCTTTAGGGCCGCTGACACCATCGGCGGCGGCGTTGCCGACCAGCGTGCCGTGGCGGCCGGGCATCGGGTAGATGTGAGTGCGGGTGCCGGTGGCCGTTTGCGGGATGACGCAGCTGAAGCCTTTGGAGCGTTCGTCCCGGGCGTAGAAGCCAACGTATTCTTTTACGTTGGCATTCAATTTGACTTTTTCTTCCTGAAAGTTACCGATGCCCGGTACCGGATCTATCGCAAAGATGTTCACCGGGATGTTCTTCAGTGCGCTGTCCTTGAACATGGCATTGGCCAGCATATGGCAACTAATGCCGCCGCGGCTCCAGCCTACCAAGTTGACGTTGGTTGGAATAACGCCGTCCTTGCGGAATGTTTTGATGATTTGTTCCTGTAACTTCTGTTGGGTCACGCTGCGGTCGCCGTAGTTGTACTTGCGCCACAACCAGGAACCTTCGACGATCACATCTTCAATAGGGATTCCGGCAGCCTTGAGACGGTTGTATTCAGCCTCGGTCAGTTTTTCACGTTCCCAGTCGCATTTGCCTTTGATGATGTTGATGGCGTGTTTGACGTTTTCTTCCCAGCCCTTGCCGAACAGCGTGCCGCTCAGGCCGTAGTCCCCGGATTTGGTGAACAGCTCGTCGGCTTGCAGGTTGCTGGTGCCGGGGCCGTCAATCACGATCCATTCGGCAAATTCGCGGCCGCCGTGATGGGAAGCCAGTGTCGAGACCAGTTCGCCGTTCCAGTAAGTCGGGTTCTGGTTGTCGAATTTGGTCGAACCGGTGCCGCAGAAGAAAATAGTTAATGTAGTCATTGTAGTGCTCTTGATGGGTTTAAGAGCTTGCAGACTAGTGTTTGTTATTTGCAAGTTGAAGAAGTTAGTTGTTTCTGTATTTGTGTTTTTAAAGTTCTGTTCGTTGTCTTGCAACTTCAAGAAGTTCGCAGCCGTCCTGCGTTAATAAATAAAGTGCATTCACTATGTGAGGAATATCCTTCACATCCGCCTGTTTGAAGCACAGGCAGTAAAGTGTTTCGAGCAGGTCGCTGGCGGCGCGCAGACGTTGGTGGGCGGCGTCGAGGATTTCGTGAGGGTCGGCCTCGGTGTCGATGACCAACACGGGCGATTCGCTGTAGCGGGTTTTGAGCGGGCGATAGCGGTCTTGCATGAGGTCCGTCCTGTTTTCAGCGGCGACGCAAACTATAGAGGCGTACTTCCTGGCGTCGCAATACAGCGCAAATGGACGGGATTTGTAGGGGATTTACTTGCGTTGTGGCTTTTTGCCTACGTGTACCCCGAGGCTTTTTTCAGCAAATCCCCTAGAAGTCGAATTTCCTACATGTTTGTCAGGCGCAACGCAGCAATCCTCTGTATGGTGCGCGCCAGAATCTGTAGGACGTTTCGAAAACGTCTGTTCAATGCTTAAAGGGAATTAGGTATGCAATGGCTACGTATGGCCTCGATTTTGTTGCTGTGGGCAGGTGTTTGTCGTTTGGCGGGCGCAGCTGACACGGATAATTCGTTAATCCTCGCCAATGTGGATCGCACCGGTTGGCCAGATGCGATGACAAGCCAGGCCAATGTGGACACTGCGTCCCGCGCCGAAGTGTTGATGTTCGGTAAGGCGCTGCTGGCCAGCGAAATGCTCGACGAACAAAGTCTGAAACAGCGACTGGGCGTGCAGGATGTAAAGCTCAAGTCGGTCAGGCGAGTGCGTGACGGGTTGTGGGATCGGTTACTTATCACCTACCGCGGCGCCAGTCAGAACTGCGACGGCGAACCCTTCTGCCCTCGCGTGCGAAGCGTCGCCGATTTGCGTCAGTTGGCGGCAGCCTTCACGGGTGAAATCAGCCCGGCCCATGCGGTTTGGGTGAGCAAGAGCCAAACCGTTCACGAGCAAGCGCTGAATGATCAATTGCGTGTGGCGGTGTTGGTGCCCTGAGGGCTCTCGAAAGTCTTGCGGAGACTGCTCTGGTCTTTTCGCGAGCGGTTCGCTCCCACACTATTTTGAAATGCATTTCCCTGTAGGAGTGAGCCTGCTCGCGATAGCGATCTGAACGCTGCCCAACCCTCATGCCTTGCCGTGTCCAGGTTGCATCCGCTGTATCATCCCGTATCGTTTTGGTCCCCGACCTTTTCTCGACTCGCTGCGTTTGCCGGCTAGGCTTTGGGCTTCGCAGCGGTCAACGGAGTGACAGCTTATGCACAACACCCTGGAACAGGTTTTCGGTTATCCACAGTTTCGACCCGGCCAGGAGGCGGCGGTCAGCGCGGTGTTGGCCGGGCGCTCGGCGGCGGCGATTTTCCCCACCGGCTCAGGCAAGTCCCTTTGTTATCAATTGCCGGCGCTTTTGCTACCGCACCTGACGCTGGTGGTCTCGCCGCTGCTGGCGTTGATGCAAGATCAGTTGGCGTTCCTTCAACGCCATGGCATTGCGGCGGGCAGCATCGATTCGGCCCAGAGTCGGGACGACGCAAGTGATGTGATGGCCCGGGCCAGGTCCGGCGAACTGAAGATTTTGATGATCTCTGTGGAGCGCCTGAAGAACGAGCGCTTTCGCAATTTCCTGCAGCAGGTGCCCATCTCGTTGTTGGTGGTGGACGAGGCGCACTGCATCTCGGAGTGGGGCCACAATTTCCGTCCCGACTATCTCAAGCTTCCCGACTACCAGCGCCAGTTCAACATTCCGCAGGCGCTGCTGCTGACCGCCACTGCGACGCCCAAAGTGATCGCGGACATGGAGGCCAAATTCGCCATCGCACCCGAAGACGTGGTGACCACCGGTTTCTACAGGCCGAACCTCAATCTGCTGGTCGAGCCGGTACGCGGTCAGGACAAGCGCCGACGTCTGGTCGAATGGATGAGCGAACGTCCGGGCCAGCCGAGTATCGTCTACGTCACCCTGCAAAAAACCGCCGAGCACATCGCCGAACACCTGGGCCGTAACGGCATACAGGCCGAGGCCTATCACGCCGGTTTGCCCCACGAACAACGCGAAGCCATTCAAAAACGGTTCATGGGCGGGCAGTCCAATTGCATCGTCGCCACCATCGCCTTCGGCATGGGCATCGACAAGAGCGACATCCGCAACGTGGTGCATTTCGATCTGCCCAAATCCATCGAAAACTACAGCCAGGAAATCGGCCGCGCCGGACGAGACGGGCAGCCATCCGACTGCCTGGTATTGGCGAACCGCGACAGCCTCAACGTGCTGGAAAACTTCGTCTACGGCGACACGCCGGAACTGGACGGCATTCGTTGTGTGCTCGATGAGATGCAAGCTGCCGCGCCGGAGGGGCAGTGGGAGTTTCTGTTGGGGCCCTTGTCGGACCAGAGCAACATTCGCCAGCTGCCGCTCAAGACCTTGCTGGTGCAACTCGAACTGCGTGGTTTGATTGCCCCGCGTTACGCCTATTACGCCGAATACCGCTTCAAGTATTTACAAGAACCGGAAGCTTTGCTGGCCCGCTTCGAGGGCGAGCGCAAAGATTTTGTCGCGGCCATCATCCAGACCTCCAGCCGCGCCCGAACCTGGGCAACGGTGAATTTCGACGCTCTCTATGAACAGCATCAAGCCGAGCGCAACCGGGTGGTCAAGGCGCTGGATTATTTCCAGGAGAAAGGCTGGGTCGAGCTGGAAAGCAAGCAGATGACCGAGGTCTACAGCCTGCTGCAAGCGAATGTCGACAGTCAGGCACTGAGCGCCGAACTGCACGCCTATTTCACCCAGCACGAACGTACCGAGATTGCTCGGATTCACGCGATGCTGGATCTGTTTGCCACCGACCACTGCCTGGGCTATCGCCTGGCCGAGTACTTCGGCGATGAAAACGCGCCTCGTCAGTGTGGACATTGTTCGGTGTGTCATGGGCACGTGGCGCGACTGCCATCGCCGCCGGAATTGCCGGCGCTTGTGGAAAAAAACTTTGAAGCGCTGTGCGATGATTTTATCCACAGGCATGAACAGCACACCGGCAATGTGCCGTCGGCTGAACGCGTAACGCGGTTTTTGTGCGGGATCAGCGTGCCGCTGTTTACCAAGCTCAAGGCGCGAGCGACTCCCGGATTTGCGACGCTGGAGAACTATCCATATGCCGATGTGCGGGCTTGGGCAGAAGTGGCTTTGTCAAAATGAGGGGGCGCAGGCATGGTTGCGAGCAGCTATGCCTCGCCTCGTTGATTAATCAGTTTTTTTTGGAAATACAAAGAACTTGAACATCAGGAAAAGAAAACCGGCAACGGCAAATATGGAAAATACCTGGACCCACTGATGCGGGTAGCCGAGATGGTCCACCATGATGATTAGAAGGGACAAATTCAAGGCATACCCAAGGCTATGCGCAAAAATATAACGCGCCCCAGCACTCATCAGATTGCCATCATGGGAAAAGGTCCATTTTCGGTTACTGATAAAACTGATGGCGGTACCCACCGCGTAGAGTACGCTCATCGTGATTTTCGGTGTGCCGCCATAATAGGTAATCAACAAATAGATCAAATAGCCTAGAAAGTTAGTTATCAGACCGATTACGCCGTAACGCACTAACTCGATAATTGTCTTTTTCTTGGGGAGCTTGCCCAGTGATTTACGCATCTACCCAAACCGCCAGACCAAAACCGGATTTGCCATAACCATTACCGTTGTAGAGCATGTAACGTTGGTCTTTATGGATAAACACGTAGGGGTATTCGATCATCTCCGAGTCCCAATCATCAGCCGAGACATCAATGCCGCAAGCGCTCAAATCCAACTGCCAGGCGTGACCATCATTACTGCGCGCATACCCGATCCTGTAGGATTCCCCCGCACCACTTCGATAAGAAAACCACATTTCAAACCCGGTTTCTGTCGAGCCTATGACTGTTGGTCTCGAGAACGCTTGTGCTTGCCCAATAACGTAGGGAACCGCCAATCCTCGCCGATTCCAATGATGCCCGTCGGTAGAGGATGCGTAGTTCAAGGTATGCAGCATCTCTCCATTGCCGGCATCCCAATTTGCGGTTGAGCCGTACCACATATCGTAACCATCGCTGTCACGGCGCATCACCCAAGGGTAGGAAAGACTAATGGGATCGGTAGCATCAGCACCCATGAAAGGCACCTGACTCTCAAGTTTCAACGTGAGATCCGCATTGACGATCAGTCGACCGATATCACCACGCCAATGGCCGGCTGCTGGGTTTTGCCAACCCATAAATAGCATGTACCGAATGCCGTCGGCCTCATAACAATTGCCGATGCTGACGCCATCTGCAAAAAAGCTTCCTTCGTTGCCATGCACAAACATCGGTTCGTCATGTTCACAGATCACTTGGCGAGTGATGATGTTGACATCAACCGCGCCCACTGAGGACCGGTTGTTGGCGTCTCTTCCGCTGTAATAAATCCGATAAACGTCGCCTTCAAGCAAAACGGGTAAGGGATTGGCAACGTGAGTCAAAAGCTTTGGATGCCGTCCGGTAATGGGGGGGCGGTAGAGCAGTCCCAGTTTTTTCCAGTGAGGGGTCATATCTTCCTCAACTTGGTGCTTGGCACTTTGGAGCGCTCAGTCGCTGAACCGACGTACAAGCCCTCGGGTTCGGCATCACTCAAGAGCAAGGCACCTGCACCGATGACGCACCGTTCACCGACTTTGATGTGATCGCGCAGCGTTGCGTTAACACCGATAAAGCACTGCTCACCGATGTCGACGCCTCCAGAAACCACCACGTGGGAAGCAATGAAGGCGTGATCCCTGATCGTGGAGTGATGGCCAATATGATTACCGCTCCACAGCGTCACGTTGTTGCCGATGGTGACAAAGGGCTGGATGGTGTTGTCTTCGAAAATGAAGCAGTTCTCTCCGATACGTCCTTCATTCAAAACCGTTGCGTGAGAGCTGATAAAGTTTGCAAACCGGTAGCCCATTGCCTTGCCGGCAAGGTACTTTTCTTTGCGCACAGCATTGAGTTTCGAGTAGCTCAATGCGACGAACAATTCGAATCGATCTGGCGGATACTGCGTAGAGAGCTCCTCAAATGCGCATACAGGAAGCCCGCAAAATGTCGGGTCGGTGACGTACGCCGCGTTGACAGTAAACGCGACAACTTCATAGTCTGAATCCGAGGAAAAATAATAATGGGCAAGTTGTGCAATATCGCCCGCTCCAAAGATAATCAACGGTTTCTTCATGGTTGTTTCCTCACCAGGATGGTGAACTCATAGAGATCATAATCATGAAGAAGCGCCACATTGCGCGAATAACGACGTTTACAAAGATCGAACAGTTTGCAAGGGTCAGCGTAGTAAAGATATTCACGCATCTTGTCGGCATCGGAGTAGGACGTCAGGCAATTGAAGGCGAATCCCAATCGGCTGGTCTTGTCGAGCGTATCGAGTACACCTTCAAGGTAAGTGGACCACTCTAAATCTGTTCTGCCCAGGCGGACGTTGAAAATGCCACTCGCAATTCCGTAGTCAGCGGTTCGCATGGGTTCGCTGCCGACATGGAACTGTACGTGGGATTGACCGTTGTAACGCAGCCTTGCGGCATTGACCATGTCTTCAGACACATCGATGCCGTCGTAGGAAAATGCGCTGTGTCGCTCCTGCAAAAAGTCGTAGAACGCACCGTAGCCACTGCCGACATCATTGATGGAAAAGGGCTTTTCGCTGTCAATGATGTTGTTGAGTTGCTTAAACCGCAGGTACTGCCCTTCTTTACCATTCCAGTCCACCCCTTGAGGCGTCTCGCCGTGCTCGGCAAGTTTCGAGGAGTAGTACTCGGCAACTTCAGACAAAAGTTCGGTTTTATCGCTTTCCATGAACTTGCCTCACAATGGTATAGGGACGCTGTTTGGTCTCGGAGAATATCTTTGACAAATAAATGCCGACAACACCTATAAAAGAAATGATCATCCCGCCCAACAGCCAAATAGAGGCCATCACCGAGGTCCAGCCATCGACGGGTGTGGCCTGCGTGAGTTTGATGATCAGTAGATAAGTGATGTAAACGCATGACAACAGTGAAATGGCCAGGCCAATATAAAAAATACCAATCAGTGGTGCATTGCTGAATGAGGTGACGGAATTGACCAGCAGCGACATTTTCCGGCGAAACGTATACGTTGTTTCGCTAGTGCTGTGTTTTTTTATGAGGCGAGGGTTTTGAACGAAACCTGTGATGTGCCACAGGCCTGCCATAAACACTTCACGTTCTTGATGGCTGAGCAGTGCATCCACATAACGACGGGTCATCAATCGTGCAGTCACGATGTTCTCTGGAAGGTTGAGGCCCGTGAGTAGCCTGAACAAGCCATAGAACCAGCGCCCACTGATACGCTCCAGAAAATTGCCTTTGCGTCGTTCCTGCACGCCATAGACCACGTCATTTTGGTCTTCTGCCATTTGTTGCGCGAACGTGAGCAGCCATTCCGGTTCTTCTTCCAGATCACTATCGATCAGAAATATGCGCTCACCGGTGGCGTGTGCCAGGCCGGTCATCATCGCCTTGTGATGGCCGAAATTGCGCGACAGGTCGACAACCACGACGTGGCCGTCCTGCTCGGTCAAACGCACTGCGGTTTCCAGACTGTTGTCGGGTGAGCCATCGTTTACAAGGACGATTTCATAATCATCGCCAACCAGCTTTTGTGCGGCAGCGCTTGCTCGCTGGTGAAACTCAGCCAGGTAAGCAGCTGATTGATAAAGCGTCGCTACAATTGATAGTTTCATTGGCGTATGAATTTCATGAAGTTAGGCGTTTCTTTCCCACAATTGAATAACAAATCAAGAATGGTTACGTAGTGAGAAAAATCTCCCCAGAGCTGCGGATACTCAGGGTAGCCGGAATAGTCAAACCAGCTTAGCTGAATACCTCGGTCGAAGAACACATCGGCCTCAACGTAATCCCGTGCTGCCGGGCCGGAAATGTACTCGGTGGCGCCAGCCTGCACACAGAGGTCCGCCAGGCGTTCGGTCTTGCCGTCGCTCAACGTATAGTCCGAAGAATTGCTGATGACCGTCGTAATCCCCAGATAGGTACAGATGCGCTCGAGAAAGGCTCTATTGAGGTCAGACAGCCGCGTGTAGGGACCTGTAAAGAGAGGTTCAAGCCAGGCTGAAATCTCTTCGAAGTGCGGCGAACGGCGATAATTTTGCTGCAAGGATTTCCAGTGAACCGACGCCCACTCGGAACCCTCGATTTCGGTTTCGAAAATTGTCTGGTGGTATTTGCCTTTGACTTTAACGGGCACGGTTAGCCATTGCAGACCCTGAGGTGTCTTGATCTGGTTTCGGTTGCGCCAGTCACGCCGGGTGTATTGCATGTCGTCATAGAGAATGAATTCATCGACAGCGGCAATCATGTCGAAATAACCCTTCCAGGGTATGTAATTGGATTGCACGATAGCGATTTTTTTCATTTCGTTCAGACACCTCTTAAATGAATAAAATGCATGATTTATAAATCGTCCAGGTTCACACAGCAATAACCCATGTCATCACTCTTTTGTACATTACGAAACTGCAATGGCATCCATTCGCAGCGTGAAATGACACCAGGACTTTTCAGTTTTTTCAAGAAGGGCAATAGTCGACCATTTGACAGGTCGCCGCCGAAGCCATATTCGGATACATAAAGAACATGTATGGGGTTTTTCGCTTTCATATAAGCGAAATACGTCATGTGATCGACAACCATATTTCGTGTGTTGTCCGGAGGCAGACCACAGGATGCACCAAGCTTCTCAATGGATTTCAAGTGGGATTGGGTATTGAAAACCGGAATGGACAAGGGTTGGCCAGGCAGCGTTGCTGCCGCAGACGCAGAGTTTTTTAGCGTGGCGGGAAATACTGCTAATAAGAGCGTCATCATCGAAAGGATGGAAATGATCAAGATGGCTGAGTAACCAACAGCCGAGTATCCACGCCATTTTGGGATGATGATGTTATGCAATAACAAAGCGGCCAGGATGATGGCGATGGGTAAAAATTGGGTAGCTGCGTAGAAATTCTGAATATTGAAGAAAAGCGCATTGAATATGTCGGCGGATGCCAGCAATGCGGCCAGAAAGACGGGTGCGGATAACTTTCTTCTTACGATGTTGATCATAAAGATCAATAAGCCAGCAAGGTGCGTGCCGATGATAAAGGCGTAAAGCAGATATTTGATAACGAAGTTCAAGTACAGGAAAAAGCTGTCACTGCTTTCAATCGGCGGCAGCCAACCCGATTGCGAAACCGGATTGAAGGTCAAATGTAAAAGTAGTTTGTCCGGGAAATTCAGAAGGTTGTTTGACGCTGCGTTGATAAAATCAAGCGGTGCAGAGAATAACATTCCTGGCAACAGTGTGTTGGCAGCCAGTAACGCTTGCATTGCAGGTGCATCTGTACAAGCGGCAATAGCGTTCGATTCGTGGAGTACTTGAGCAAACAGCACCAGCGCATAGACGAGCAATGCGCAACGGATTAGCGTGTGATAAGTCTCGGTGGTCAACCACAGGGCGACCAATAAAAAAGGGAGGAAGAACAGGCTTTTTGGATGGACATAAAAAAAACAGGAAAGTATAAATGTCATCAGCAATGCCCCCAGGCATTGTTTAAACACGGTTTTTTCGGCTTTAAAATAAAACGCGGTTAAACAAAAAACCAGAATAGGCAATGTCATAAACTGTTCGGAGCGAGACAGGACCAATAGATATGGCAATACGCCTAGTGATGAAAATGCAATAAGGCCGGCAAGACGTGTCATGCCGGATTTTTCATTTGTTTGCTTAAAGCACCAGAATGTAAGCAGGCCAAACCAAACCAGTGTTAAAACAATCCCGCTTAATCTCGTCCCAAGAGGGCTCAGGTTGCTATATATCGTCGAAATCAATGCAGCGGCGGGATAAAAGACCCAGGAGACAGCCCGGTCGGACATTGTCGAGCATTGTGGAAAGAAAGACACCAAATGTTGGTCTTCAAGAAAAAACCTCGACACACTCCACTTTGACACAATTTCGTCAGAGTAGACGGGTATGACAATCCCGGACAGCAATGTAAAAAAAAATAGTCCGATAACTATGGAGGCGGTTCGTTCTGTAATTTTGTACATAGTTACGGCCTTGTGGGTGAAGCGGTACAGTTGTGAGCGGGCAATGCGCCTGCTGCTTTATAACGAGAATGCGACACTTTTTGAATGTCGAGGTGCACCGCTATAAGGCGGCCTCTCCCATGATATATTTTTGTTGATTAGTTGCTGGTCGCATTCAATAACAAGTCGGCAATTTTGTTTTGCTGCTGTTCGGTGAGCCCTACCCACATTGGCAGTCTTATCAAACGTTCCGACTGTTGGTTGGTCACCGTCAGTGGTCCGTGTGCTCGTCCATAGCGCTGTCCTGCTGGAGAGGAATGTAACGGAACGTAGTGAAATACCGCATCTACGGCGTTTTGTTTCAACCTGGTCAATACGTGTTGACGGTCAAATTTCGGATCAAGCAATACGTAATACATATGCGCGTTATGATGGCACTCATCCGGCACTATCGGACGTCGTAAAATACCTTTCTGTTCAAAGGGGGCTAGCAGTTCGTGGTAATGCTGCCAACTCGCCAGGCGCTGGGCGGTTATTGATTGTGCCTCTTGCAATTGTGCCCACAGGAACGCTGCCGTCAGTTCTCCGGGCAAAAAAGAAGAACCTACCTCTTGCCACGTGTATTTATCGACCTCTCCTCGGAAAAATCGACTGCGATCAGTGCCTTTTTCCCGAATTATCTCAGCGCGCAACGCCAGGTCGTCGTCATTCACCAATAACGCTCCGCCTTCGCCGGAAATCACGTTCTTGGTCTCGTGGAAGCTGAAAGCACCTAAATCACCGATGCTCCCCAAGGCTCGCCCTTTATAGCTAGCCATCACTCCTTGAGCGGCGTCTTCCACGACTTTCAGGCCGCGCCGCCGAGCGATGTCCATGATGGTGTCCATTTCGCATGCAACTCCTGCGTAATGGACTGGGACTATCGCCTTCGTGCGGGGCGTAATGGCTGCCTCAATCAGGCGTTCGTCGAGGTTCAGAGTGTCTTCTCTGATGTCGACGAATACAGGCACCGCACCTCGCAAAACAAAGGCATTGGCGGTGGAGACGAAAGTGTAGGAAGGCATGATGACTTCGTCACCGGGCTGGATGTCCAGCAGCAACGCGGTCATTTCAAGAGCAGCAGTACATGAGTGGGTCAAAAGCGCTTTGACAGACCCGGTTGTTTCTTCGAGCCAGCGGTGACATTTCTTGGTGAACGGACCATCTCCAGCGAGCACATTACCGAGCTTCGCCTGTTCAATGAAATAAAACTCCTTACCTGTCATATAAGGTCGATTGAACGGGATTTTTCCGATACTCACGCGATGCCTCCGGGCCTGAATAGTTGTAGTGGTGTAGCCAGTCAGCAGATTGTTACTTTTTTGTATTTAGCCTGGCGAAACTTTAATCGAAGGGCCGCGATATATTCATCCGCCGATAGGCAGGTTCGGCTGTGCGGATCATAACTTAACGCTCCGCTGAAGCCCACATTCACCCAAGGTGCGCACAGGTCGGTTCCCGAATTTACGGCGACTTTTTTCGATCCATCCGCTGAATGTCCCTCATCACAGGAATAAATTTCAAAAATACCCGGCGGCTGACTATGGTGAGGGCTGTCTTTGGATCGCCAACAAGAGAGCAAACATGAGCCAGACACCGTTCAACATTCAGCGCGCCGCCGTGATTGGTGCGGGCACCATGGGCCGTGGCATTGTCATGTGCCTGGCCAATGCCGGGGTGCCGGTGCAATGGGTCGATAACAACCCGCAGATGCTGGAACAGGCGCTGATTACCGTGGCGGACACCTACGCGCACAATGTGCGCCAGGGTCGCATCGATCAGGCCGAGGCGGATGCGCGCATCGCTCGGGTCACGGCAGCGGCTGATTATGCGGCGATCCGCGAGGTTGACCTGGTGATCGAAGCGGTTTACGAAAACCTTGAGCTCAAGCAAAAGATCTTTCGCGAACTGGACGGGCTGCTCAAACCCGAAGCCATTCTGGCCAGCAACACTTCAGCGCTGGATATCGACGCCATCGCCGCGGCGACTCGCCGTCCGGCTCAGGTCCTGGGGCTGCACTTCTTCAGCCCGGCGCACATCATGAAATTGCTGGAAATCGTTCGCGGTGCGCAGACTTCGCCCGCCGTACTCGATGCGGCGCTGGAGCTGGGCACGCGCATGGGCAAGGTCAGCGTGGTGGCGGGCAACTGTGAGGGTTTCATCGGCAACCGCATGCTCAATACCTACGTGCTTGAAGCGCGCAAGATGCTGCTTGAGGGCGCTTATCCCTATCAGGTGGATGCGGCGCTGCAAGGCTTCGGTTTTGCCATGGGGCCGTTTCGCATGTACGACGTGGTGGGCGTCGACCTGGGATGGCGGGCTCGGGAACTGGCAGGCACAGGCCAGGATGCGCCTGAGGTTCAGGTGGATAACCGTCTGTGCGAACTGGGGCGATTTGGTCAGAAGAGCGGCAATGGCTATTACCACTATGAGCCGGGCAGTCGACAGGCTGAACACGATCCTGAAGTCGATGCGCTGGTGCTAAGTGTTAGCGAAGGGCTTGGCTTCCAGCGTCGGGAGATAAGCCCTGAGGAGATTCTTGAGCGCTGTCTGCTGGCACTCGTCAATGAAGGCGCGAAGATCCTTCAGGAAGGTATTGCGGGGTCGGCGCACGACATTGATCTGGTGTACCTCAACGGTTATGGCTTCCCAGCGGTCAAGGGCGGGCCAATGGCGTGGGCGGATCAGCAAGGGCTGGCGGATATTCATCAGCGTTTGATGGCGCTGGAGACTCGCCAGGGCGATCACTGGAAGCCGGCGCGGTTGATTGGTGAGTTGGAGTTGATGGGTAAAGGGTTTGCTGACAAGTAATTGATGCAGCGCCTGTACCGGCGCTTTCGCGAGCAGGCTCGCTCCCACAAGGGATCTCGGTGGCCCACCCCTTCAAGTCTAAACATACAAGCGAGCCTGCTCGCGATGAATACAGCGCGGTATTCTCCTTAGACTGGCAATCCAACTCCAGGAATCGACACGATGTCCAACCCGATGCCCCAACGCACCGACTACCCGCACTTCCAGCCCATCACCACCCGCTGGCACGACAACGACGCCTACGGTCACGTCAACAACGTCACTTACTACAGCTTCTTCGACACGGCAGTGAATACCTACCTGATCGAAATCGGTGGCCTGGATATCCATGACGGCGAGGTGGTGGGTTTTGTGGTGAGTTCGTCTTGCGATTATTTCGCCTCCATCGCCTTTCCGGAGCGGATCGAGATCGGTCTGCGGGTGGGCAAGTTGGGTAACAGCTCGGTGCAGTACGAACTGGCGGTATTCAAGGCCGGGGAAGACGAGGCCTGCGCGGCGGGGCGCTTCGTGCATGTGTTTGTGGATCGGACGTCGAATCAGCCGGTGGCGATCCCTGCCGGATTGCGTGGTGCATTGGAGCGTCTGGTGGTTTGACGGACAAAAAAAATCGCAGCCCTTGGGCTGCGATTTTTTATCTATCGGTCAGCGAAGCCGTTCAGGCCTCAATGATGACGATAGTGCTTCTTATGTTTGCGATGACCGTAGGCATGACCTCGGCCCGGGTGGCCGTCACGGTAGTAGCGACGATCATCACGGCCGCCGCGATAGGAGCGACGATCATCGTCTTCATCGCTCTTGTTGCCCATGTAGTTACCCAGCGCGCCACCGGCGCCGCCGCCTGCTGCGGAGCCGATCAGGCTGCCGGTGGTGCCGCCCATGCTGCGGCCGACCACGTTACCGCCTGCTGCGCCCAACGCACCACCAATGGCGGCTTCGCCACGGCTGCGTTTGTCTGCGCCGACTGCGCTACCACCCGCGCCGCCCAAGGCCGCGCCAATGGTGGAACCCGTATTACCGCCAAGCGACTGACCGACGACCGAGCCAAGAACCCCGCCCAATGCGCCGCCCACACCTGCTTCGGTGGTGCCTCCGGCAGAAGCGAAGCCACTGACCAGGCCAAGGGACAACAAGAGAATCGAGGAGAACTTCATAGAGGAACCTCAAGGGGATGACGGCGCGATCCTGAGGCTGTGTCGGGGTTGTGACAATCGAAATCCGACGAGTAACACGACTTGAGCACATTTCTATAAGTTGCTGTTTTTTGGGCGGAACTTAACGGTTTTTCGCCGGTCTTTAGCTACTTCCGATAGGCCGTTTTTGTGAAAAAGCGGCCTTTTTTGTGGGCGATTGGAAAGTACCGAAAGGGGCCCGATCATGTGTTGTCATGTCGGACGCCTTCGCGGGCAAGCCTCGCTCCTACAGGATTCGTGTCATGTACAAAAAAAATGCGTAAGACACCGATCCTGTAGGAGCGAGGCTTGCTCGCGAAGAGGCCAGACCTGCCGTCCCGTTAAGCCGACTTGGCCAAAATCAACCCGGTCTCACTCGCCATTTCCAGACGGATCGCCACAAACTTCGACGTTGGCGTATGGCTGCCATCCCCGGTGCTTTCCAGCGGCACCAGTGGATTCACTTCTGGATAGTAAGCAGCCGCCTGCCCCGCAGGAATATCAAACGCCAGCAGCGTAAACCCCTTCACTCGACGCTCACGTCCATCATCCCAGATCGAAACGATGTCAGCCTTCTGCCCAGGCTTGAACCCCAGGCGAATGATGTCCGCTTCATTGACGAACAACACATCCCGCTGACCCTTCACGCCACGGTAACGGTCATCCAGCCCATAAATCGTGGTGTTGTACTGATCGTGAGAACGCATCGATTGCATGATCAGGTCCGGCAACACGCCCGTGGCGCGGGTGCGTTCGTGCACCAGGTCCTTGGGCAGGGCGTTCGGGCGGAAATTGGCGCGCCCGGACGGGGTGTTCCACTTGCGTGCACCGGCGCTGTTGCCGAGGTAGAAACCGCCCGGATTCTTGATCTTCTCGTTGAAGTCGCGAAAGCCCGGAATGGTATCGGCGATCAGATCGCGAATGCGGCTGTAATCGGCCACGAGCCAGTTCCAGTCCACCGGTCTGCTGCCCAGGGTCGCGGCAGCGATGCCGGCGATAATCGACGGCTCCGAGCGCATCTGATTCGACAGTGCCTGCAACTGGCCGTTGGAGGCGTGGACCATGCTGAACGAATCTTCGACGGTCACCGCTTGCGCGCCTTCGGCCTGGATATCGATGTCGGTACGGCCCAGGCACGGCAGAATCAGCGCATCTTTACCGTGGGCCAAATGGCTGCGGTTGAGCTTGGTGCTGATCTGCACGGTCAGGTCGCAATTGCTCAGGGCCTGGAAGGTGCGCGGGCTGTCCGGGGTTGCCTGGGCGAAGTTGCCACCCAGACCGATAAAGACTTTGGCGCGGCCTTCGGCCATGGCATGAATCGCCTCGACCACGTTATGACCGTTTTCACGCGGCACCTTGAACTGGAAGCGCCGCTCCAGGGAATCGAGGAACGCCACTGGCGGACGTTCGTTGATGCCCATCGTCCGGTCACCCTGCACGTTACTGTGGCCACGCACCGGGCACAGGCCGGCGCCCGGCCGGCCGATGTTGCCGCGCAGCAGCATCAGGTTGGCGATTTCCTGGATGGTTGCCACTGAGTGGCGGTGCTGGGTGATGCCCATGGCCCAGCACATGATGACGTTCTTGCCTTTGGCGTACATGCGCGCCGCTTGCTCGATTTCCACCAGGGGCAGGCCGGACTGCTCGACGATCTGCTCCCAGGAAGTGTCGTCGACGGTGCCCAGGTATTCCAGGACGTTGACGCTGTGCTCATTGAGGAAATCGTGGTCGAACACGGCCGGCTCACCCGCCTTCTGCGCGTCGCGCTCCCATTGCAGCAGGAATTTCGCCATGCCACGCAGCACCGCCATATCGCCGCCCAGCGCCGGGCGGAAGTAGGCGGTGTTGGTCGGCTTGTCGCCGTTGGTGAGCATTTCGATCGGGTGCTGCGGGTGCTGGAAGCGTTCCAGGCCCCGCTCTTTCAACGGGTTGATGCACACCACCTGCGCGCCGCGTTTCACGGCTTCGCGCAATGGTTCGAGCATCCGCGGATGGTTGGTGCCCGGGTTCTGGCCCCAGACAAAAATCGCGTCGGCGTGTTCGAAGTCGTCGAAGGTCACGGTGCCTTTGCCGACACCGACACTTTGCGCCAACGCCACGCCGCTGGCCTCGTGGCACATGTTCGAGCAGTCGGGGAAGTTGTTGGTGCCGTAGGTGCGCACGAACAATTGATAGAGGTACGCCGCTTCGTTGCTGGCGCGGCCCGAGGTGTAGAACTCGGCCTGATTCGGGCTCGACAGGCCCTGCAAATGTTTGGCGATCAAGGCGAACGCCGCTTCCCAGCTGATCGGCTTGTAGCGATCAGTTTCGGCGTCATAGCTTAATGGCTCGGTCAGGCGACCCTGATACTCCAGCCAATAATCACTCTGTTCCAGCAACGAACTGACGCTGTGTTTAGCAAAGAAAGCGCCGTCGACACGCCGTTTGGTCGCTTCCCAGTTCACCGCTTTGGCGCCGTTCTCGCAGAACGCCACCATGCCGGCTTCGTTGGAATCGCCCCAGGCGCAACCGGGGCAGTCGAACCCGCCGTTCTTGTTGGTTTTGAGCATCATGCGCAGGTTTTTCAGCGCGTTGTCACTGGTCAACCAGGCCCGGGCAACGCTGGCCAGTGCGCCCCAGCCACCGGCCGGGCCTTTGTAGGGCTTGTAGCGAGGGACGGGTTTCTGGTCGGCTTGACGGTGTTGACTCACGCTTGATTCTCCAATGCCGGGCTGTAGACCCGCGGCGCATTCTTCTGGGGCAGATGGATGAGGTTGAGGTTGTGGCGACGGGCCCATTGCACGGCAAGGCCCGTGGGCGACGACAGGCTGACCAGGGTCTGGATGCCGGCGCGCAATACTTTTTGAATCAATTCGAGGCTGCAACGGCTGGTGACAATCGCCAGGCCGCCTTCAGTCGGGATCTTCTGGCGGATGAGCCCGCCAATCAGTTTGTCGAGGGCGTTATGCCGGCCGATGTCTTCACGGCCCAGCAGCAATTCCCCCTGACCGTTCATGAACACCGCCGCATGCACCGCGCCGGAGTACTGACCAAGAGGCTGGAACGCACCGATGCGCTGGCGCAAGCCATCGAGCCATTCGGCGGGGGGCAATGGGGCGCCGGGCAATACCTTGAGGTCTGGCAACGCCTGTTCAACCGCTTCCACGCCGCAGAGCCCGCAACCGCTGGTGCCGGCCATTTGCCGACGCTGCTGCTTGAGGTTCCAGAACGCGCGGTTGGCGATGGTCACTTGCGCGTATTGCGCCGAGCCCGAGCCGCTGAGTTGCAAGTCATAGATGTCAGAGGCGTCTTCGATGATGCCGCTGCCGAGGCTGAAACCGACGATGAAGTCTTCAAGGTCCGTCGGCGTTACCAGCATCACCGCCTGACTGATGCCGTTATAAGCGATCGCCAACGCGACTTCTTCGGCGAGCGCGGTGCTGGCCGATTCGATTTGTTGAAGGTCGCTGTAACTGTAGGTCTGGCTGGCGGCGGGTGCGGGCGCTTCAGAGGCGGGCGCCGCGCAGGCAGGGCGCTTGGCTTTCATGGGCATCACCGACGGTTTAGTCAGCTTTAAGCCTAGGCGCGTCAACTTGTCGCGTCTAATCGCTTATACCGATCTACCGATAGATGACATCGATCAAGAAGCTGTCAGCGATTTCTGATAGATCGCAAAGCAGGCTTCGGCCAGCGCCGAACGCGGGGCGCTGCGACGCATGATCAGCCCAAGCCGGGCAAGGGTCTTGGCGTTTTCGATGGGTTGCAGACGCAAGTGATCGGTGAGATTTTCCAGGCCGCCATCCAACGGCATCACCGCGCAGCAGAGGCCGCCGTGCACCGCTTGTAACAATTGGTGGACCGCGTCGGTTTGCAGAAGCGGCTGGGGTGTCAGGCCGCGGCTGTGGAAGTTGTGATCGATGGACTGGCGAAAGTGCATGCCGCTGGTGAGCATGCCCAAGGGCAACTCGATCAAGGACTCCCAACTCAACGGCGCCTCGCCAAAGCTGAAGAAGCGCTGATCGTAGAGCAGGCCCATGCGGGTTTCGCTGAAGGCCAGGGAATCGAAACGCTCGTTGTCCAGTCGCTCCAGGTAAGACACGCCGAGGTCCAGGCGATTGTTCGCCAGTTGTTCGAGGATTTGTTCGGAGCTCAGGGCCGAGAGTTCAAAGCGCAGGTTCGGGTGTTCGGCATGCAGGCGTTGCATCAACGGCAGCGGATCGAAACTCGACAGCGGCACCACGCCCAACCGCAGCGTACCGACCAGATTGCCGCGACAGGCGGCGGCCTCGGCCTGCAAGCCGTCGTAGGCCGCCAGCACCGTGCGTGCCCACGCCAACACGCGCTCGCCCGGCGCGGTGAAGCCTTCGAAGCGCTGGCCACGATTGACCAGCGGCAGGTCGAGTTCTTCTTCGAGGCTGCGCAGGCGCATGGACAGGGTCGGCTGGGTGATATGACAGCGCGCTGCGGCCTGGCCGAAGTGGCGGGTTTCGTCGAGGGCGATGAGGAATTTCAGCTGCTTGATGTCCATCTTCGCTCCAGGGCGCGGTGAAGGTCGGGATTCTAGCGCTTGTGCCGGATCAGCGTCATTGGTCGGGTTGGAACCGGGGGTTTCAAGCTTGGTCTAGTCTTTTGCGTCTGGAACCCTAAACCCAAGGAGCGTGCACCATGAGTATTTTTAGCTTTGTGAAAGAAGCAGGCGAAAAACTTATCGATCTACTGACACCGGGCAACGCCAATGCCAGTGAGCAGTTGAAGGAACACATCAGCAAGGTCGGCCTGGGTAACCCGAATGTGCAGGCTACGGTGGACGGCGACAAAGTCACCGTCACCGGTGATGTGGGCAGCCAGGAAGAGAAGGAAAAGATTCTGCTGGCGGTGGGCAATATCGCTGGAGTTGGCAGCGTGGACGATCAGATGACCGTGACCGGGCCGGTGGTAGTGGCCGCAAAGTTTGTCACCGTCGTGAAGGGCGACACCCTCAGCGCTATTTCCTTGCGCGTGTATGGCGATGCCAACAAGTATCAAAAAATCTTCGACGCCAACAAACCGATGCTCAAGCATCCGGACAAGATCTATCCGGGGCAGACGTTGCGGATTCCTGAGTAATCCTTAAGTCCGTTTGATGGCCTTCGCGGGCAAGTCGGAGCGAGCGATGCGGCGTTCCGACTTGCCCGCGAAGCAGGCGATAAGGTCTAAAGCCCTGCGATAAGCTCCCGATAATCCCCCACCGCCGCAAACTCCGCCGTGTCCTTCGGCCCTTTGCGACTGTCCGGCTCACTCACCGCCAACAGGTGCGCCACCCCAAAACTCTGCGCACTGCGCAGGATCGGCAACGTATCGTCGATAAACAGGCTGCGCGCCGGGTCGAAACCGATGTCGGCCTGCAACGCCTCCCAGAACTGCGGATTCTCCTTGGGAAAACCATAGTCATGCGAGCTAATTAACCGCTCGAAGTAGGGCGCCAGTTCAATCCGTTCCAGCTTCAATGACAGCGAGTCACGGTGCGCATTGGTGATCATCACCACGCGCTTGCCCGCCTGTTTGATCGCCGCCAGAAACGTGTCCGCATCCGGTCGCAGGGCGATCAGGTGGGCGGTTTCCAGTTTCAGTTCGCGCACCGGCAGTTTCAGCTCGGCGCTCCAGAAATCCAGGCAATACCACTGCAATTGGCCGGCGTTGCGTTCGAACAGCGGCTGCAATTCCATCTCGGCCATGGCCCGGCTGACCCCGTGCAACTCGGCGTAACGCTGAGGCAGGTGCTCCATCCAGAAATGGTTGTCGTAGTGCAGGTCCAGCAGCGTGCCGTCCATATCCAGCAGAACGGTGTCGATGTCGCGCCAGGGCAGCAGGGACATAAAAAACTTCTCCAGCGGTAAAAAAGATATCCGAGGTCAACAATCAGGATAGGCCGGGTATAGTAACCCGCTTACGCCAAGGAGCCTTTCATGCGCCAGAAACCCACCGTACTCGCCCGCGAGATCGTCGCCACCAGCCGTTTGTTCTGCGTCGAGGAGCTGAAGCTGCGCTTTTCCAATGGCGTGGAGCGCACCTACGAGCGCTTGGTCGGCAAAGGCGCCGGCTATGGCGCGGTGATGATCGTGGCGATGCTCGATGCGGATCATGCCGTGCTGGTCGAAGAGTATTGTGGCGGCACCGATGCTTATGAGCTGTCGTTGCCCAAAGGCTTGATCGAGCCGGGCGAGGACGTGCTGGCGGCGGCCGAGCGCGAGCTCAAGGAAGAGGCCGGGTATGGCGCGCGGCAACTGGAGCACCTGACCGAGTTGTCGTTATCGCCCGGTTACATGAGCCAGAAGATCCAGGTGGTGCTGGCCACCGATCTGTACGAAGAGCGCCTGGAGGGCGACGAGCCCGAGCCGATGGGCGTGGACAAGATCAACCTGCGCGAGCTCTCATCCCTGGCGCAGAACCCGCGATTCACCGAGGGCCGTGCCTTGGCGGCGCTGTATCTGGCCCGTGATCTGCTGACTCAGCGAGGGGTGTTTCTGCCATGACGTTCCCGCATCCATTGATGGCGCCTGTGATTGAGCTGGCGCTGAAGGCTGGCGAAGCGATTTTGCCGTTCTGGCGCATCGGCACGGCGGTGACCGCCAAGGCTGACGATTCGCCCGTCACCGCAGCCGATCTGGCCGCCCACCATCTGATCCTGGACGGACTGACGGCACTGGACCCGAGTATTCCGGTGCTGTCCGAAGAAGACGCCAACATTCCCCAAAGCGTGCGAGCCGGCTGGCAGCGTTGGTGGCTGGTGGACCCGTTGGACGGGACCAAGGAGTTCATCTCCGGCAGCGAAGAGTTCACCGTCAACATCGCGCTGATCGAGGAGGGCCGGGTGGTGTTTGGCGTGGTGTCGATGCCGACCAACGGGCGGTTTTATGTCGGTGGCGCCGGTCTGGGCGCATGGCGTGGTGATAAAGGTGCCGAGGCGTTGCCGATTCAGGTTCGTGAGATTCCTGCTGCGGGCGAGGCGTTTACCGTGGTCGCCAGCCGCCGGCATTCAAGCCCCGAGCAGGAACGTTTGCTGGCCGGTTTGAGCGCCAGTCTGGGTGAGTTGCAACTGGCTAATATCGGCAGTTCGTTGAAGTTCTGTTTGCTGGCTGAAGGGGCGGCGGATTGTTATCCGCGCCTGGCGCCGACCTCGCAGTGGGACACGGCGGCGGCCCAAGGTGTGCTGGAAGGGGCGGGTGGTGAAGTGCTGGATTTGAGCGGGAAGCCTTTTTGTTATCCGGCGCGGGAATCGTTGCTGAATGAGTTTTTTCTGGCGCTGCCGGCGAAGGCTGCGTGGCGGGAGAAGTTACTGGAACTGGCCCGATCCTGAGTTCACCCAAACCTGTGGCGAGGGAGCTTGCTCCCGCTGGGCTGCGAAGCGGCCCCAAAACCTAGACTCCGCGCAGCATCAGTTAAACCCGGCTGCCTGATTTGCGACTGCTGCGCCCGAGCGCGGACCGGCCGGCGGGAGCAAGCTCCCTCGCCACAGGTTTTGTGTCTTTACCGGTGCAAGACGTACTGCCCGGTAAACCTCACCGCATCCTCATCACTATCGGCATTGACGATCCGCGAATGCAACGTCAGCCGCGCCCGTCCATAGCGCTGATACATCGCCAGAAACTTCTTCCACACCACCGCGCTCGGCGCCTGGCAAATCGCAATCGCGTCCATGGTCACCGGCAGCGGATAAGTGATGTGCCCTTCCTGAATCACAATGTGCCCGCCTTCAATCCCTTCTTCGTGCAAGCGCAAATGCAGCCAGCCCCAACCTGCCAGCACCGCGCCGCAGTACAGGCTGCCGCCGAACATGGTGCTTTTGTGATTGACGTTGGCATCCAGCGGCAAGTGCAGTCGCAGTTGCTGGTCGTGCCAGTCGAGCACTTTGAGGCCCATGTCCCGGGTCAACGGAATATCGCGGTGGAGGACTGATTCCAGGTGACGACTGTCGCGGCTCATTCACGGGTCTCTTTTTTAAAGATGATGATGGGACGGTAGCTCAATCGAGTTCGTCGGTGTGGCTACTGGCGCCGCCGTCGGCGAAGTTCAGGCCGTGCTTGCGCAGTTTGTCGTGCAGAGTCTTGCGCGGAATGCCGAGGGCCTCGGCGAGGCTGCGCACCGAGCTGTGAGAGCGCGCCAGTTCGGCGGCAATCAACGATTTCTCGAAGTTTTCCACTTGCTCGCTCAGGCCGCCGCTGACCACTTCTACGGTCATGCCGGCAGCGCCCTCCGGTGTGTTGTTGTCCAAGGCCAGTTCCAGGCCCAGGGCAAAACGTTCGGCGGCGTTTTGCAGTTCACGCACGTTGCCCGGCCAGGTGTGGCGCAGCAGCAGGGCGCGTTGCCCCGGTTGCAGTTCATGGGGCGGCAAGCCATGGCGGGCGCTGGCTTCGTCGGCGAAATACTGGAACAGCACCAGCGCGTCTTCGCCGCGTTCACGCAGCGGCGGAATACGCAGCGGCGCGACGTTCAGGCGGTAATACAAGTCGGCCCGGAAGCGCCCTTGATCGGCGGATTGACGCAGGTCTTCCTTGGTCGCGGCGATGATGCGGATGTCCAACGGGATCAGTTGATTGCCGCCCAAACGCTCGACCACGCGCTCCTGAAGCAAGCGCAGCAGTTTCACCTGCACATCCAGGCTCATGCTTTCGATTTCATCGAGGAACAGCGTGCCGCCGTTGGCGAACTCGAACTTGCCGATGCGGCGCTTTTGCGCGCCGGTGAAGGCCCCCGGCTCGTGACCGAACAGCTCGCTTTCCACCACCGACTCAGCCAAGGCCCCGGCGTTGATCGCTACAAACGGACCGCTACGGCGGCTCGACAAATCGTGCAGCGCCCGGGCCACGACTTCTTTGCCGGCACCGGTTTCGCCAAGAATCAGCACGTCAGCCTTAGTTGCCGCCAGCGCACCAATTTGCTCGCGCAAGCGCAGCATCGGCGCCGATTGCCCGACCAGTCGGGTGCTCAGTTCATTGCGATCGCTCAGGGCCAGACGCAGGCTGCGGTTATCCAGAACCAGTCGGCGCAGGGCCAAGGCGCGGCGAACGCTGTCCAGCAGCGCGTCGCTGGCGAAGGGTTTTTCCAGGAAGTCATACGCCCCGGCGCGCATCGCTTGCACGGCCAGCGGCACATCGCCGTGGCCGGTGATCAGCAACACGGGCAACTCAGGGTCCTGGGCATGCAGTTCGGTCAGCAGTTCGAGGCCGTCCATGCCCGGCATGCGGATGTCGCTGACCACCACGCCGGGCCAGTCGCGCTCCAGTTGCCCGGCCAGGCCCTTGGCTTCGGCCAGTGGCAGGATTTTCAGGCCCGCCAGGTCCAGCGTCTGGCTCAAAGCTTGACGCAGGTGGGGATCGTCGTCGATCAGCACGACCTGGACACGGTTATCGATGGTCATGCACTTCGGTCCTCGGACGGTTGCAGGCTCACACCCGGTGCGCCTGCGCGCAACTTCAGGGTAATCAGGGCGCCGCCTTCCTTGTGGTTGGCGAACGACAGTTCACCGCCGAAGGCGCGCATCAGGGTTTCGCAAATCGCCAACCCCAGGCCAAGCCCCTGGGTGCGGGTCTTGGTGGTGTAGAAGGGCTCGCTGGCGCGACCAAGGGCTTCCATGCAGAAGCCGGGGCCGTTGTCGCGAATGTACAGCGTGACGCCGTCCGCGGTGGATTGGGCACTCAACCAGAGTTTACGCGGCGGGCCTTTTTCGGTCAGCGCGTCCAGCGCGTTGGCCAACAGGTTGCCGAGTACCTGGCGCAGACGGGTTTCCCCGGCCTCGACCCACAACGTGGCCGCCGGCAAATCGCGGATCAGTTCGACTTCCATGCTTCTCCGACGCTTGGCCAGCAACGCCAGGGCGTCATCCAGCGCTGGTTGCAGGGCGACACTTTCCGGCGCATGGCGATCGCGCCGGGCGAAGGCGCGCAAATGAGCAATGATCGACGCCATGCGTCCGGTCAGTTCGCTGATCAGCTTGAGGTTGCCGCGGGCATCGTCGGTGCGTTGATGATCGAGCAGCACTTCGGCGTTTTCCGCGTAGCTGCGAATGGCGGCCAACGGTTGATTCAATTCGTGGCTGATGCTCGCCGACATCGTCCCCAGCGCCGACAACTTGCCGGCCTGCACCAAGTCGTCCTGGGCGCGCACAAGTTCCTGCTGGGCATGTTCGCGCTCCAGCACTTCCTGTTTCAATCGACGGTTGAGGCCTTCGAGGTCACTGGTCCGCTCGGCGACCCGGCCTTCCAGCTCGCGCCGCGCCTTGGCTTCGAAGGCGATGCGTTCGAGGTAATGGCGGCGGCGCTGCATCATCAGGCCGAGCAGCAACATCAAGACCAGCAACGTCGCGCCGCCAATGGCGACAACGGTACGCACCGGGCGGTCGATCAGGGTGCGGGGGGCGAGGATGCTGACGTTCCAGCCGGTTTCGGCGATCTGCTGGGTTTGAGTCAGCCAGGCGTTGGGGTTGAGCCTCAATGGTTTCGGATCTCGGGTCGGGTACGGCTGGATCGCAGTGATCGCTTTGCTTTCTTCTTCGCTCAATGGCCGGGTCGAGCGGAATCGCCACTCAGGCCGCGACGTGAGGATGACCACACCGTTATGGTCGGTCAGCAGCAGTTGTTCCGGGGTTTTACCCCACAGGCTTTCGGTGTGGTCCAGGTCGACCTTGACCACCAGTACGCCGATGATTTTCTCGCCGTTGCGCACGGCGGCGGCGAAGAAATAGCCGCGCTTGGCTGACGTGGTGCCTAAGCCGAAAAAGCGCCCGAGCCGCCCGGCCATGGCTTCGCTGAAATACGGACGGAAGGAAAAATTGCGGCCGACGAAACTGTCGTGTTTGTCCCAGTTCGATGCGGCCAGGGTCTTGCCCGTGGTGTCCATCAGGTACATGACTTCGGCGCCGGTCTGGGCGCTGATGTTTTTCAACAGGCGATTGGCATTGCCTTGGGTGACGCTGTCATCCGGCGCCCCGAGCACTGCGCGCAGGGCCGGCAGGTCGCCGAGGATCTGCGGCAACACTTCATAACGGTGCAGCGTGCCCAGCAGGTTGGCAACGTAAAGGTCGAGGGTCTGACGGTTCTGCCCGGCCAGCTCGCTGCGGTAGTAACGCTCGGCCAGATGCTCCAGCGGCCACAGCAACGGCGCCAGGCACAGCGCAAGCAGTGCGAGGCTGCGCCAGCGGGGTCTGCGGGGAAGGGTCGGAGTCATGAGCATCGGGCGCCTGTGGGTACAGGCGCATTATGCCTAGGCTTGCTCGGCAAGACACTCGCGCAGCGCGGTTTGCCAGTCAGGCTGACTGACGCCCCATTCGCGTTGCAGGCGGCTGCAATCCAGGCGCGAGTTCAATGGCCGGGCGGCCGGCGTCGGATAGTCGCTGGAGGGGATCGGCAGCAGGTTTGCGCAAGGCTTGCCCTGATCCCGCAGTGCCTGGCCGATGGCCTGGGCGAAACCGAACCAGGAAGTCTCACCCTGAGCGGTCAAGTGATACGTGCCCCAGGCCCCGGCCTGTCCCGCTTGCCAGCGTTCGATCAGTGCGACGGTGCTGCTGGCGATCGTGCCGGCCCAGGTGGGCGCGCCGATCTGGTCAGCGACAATGCGCATCTCCGGCTTTTCTTGCAGCAGGCGTTGCATGGTCAGCAGGAAATTACGACCGTGAGTCGAGTAGACCCAACTGGTGCGCAGGATCAGGTGCTGGCCTTGTACCGCGCTGATCGCTTGCTCGCCGGCCAGCTTGCTCTTGCCGTAAACGCCGAGCGGGTTGGGCAAATCGGCTTCGTTGTAAGGCTCGGCTTTGCTGCCGTCGAAGACATAATCGGTGGAGTAGTGAATCAGCGGGATACCCAGCGCCGACGCTTCTTCGGCCAAAATACCCGGCCCGGTCGCGTTGATGGCAAACGCCAACTCCGGCTCGCTTTCAGCTTGATCGACTGCGGTGTGAGCGGCCGCGTTGATGATCAGGTCCGGGCGAACGCGCTGCACTTGCTGACGAATCTGTTGCGGCTGAGCCAGATCGAGCTGATCGCGACCCAAAACAACCCATTCGCCAACAGCACCCAGGCGAAGCTGCAACTCACGCGAAACCTGACCGTGCTGACCGCAGATAAGAATTTTCATGGAAACAGATCAGCCTCTTTCAGGCTTTTGCCGTTCTGATCCTTGGCCGACAGTTTGGGCGCTTCGTCCAGTTGCCAGTCGATGGCCAGCGTCGGATCGTCCCAGCGAATGCAGCGCTCGGCGGACGGCGTGTAATAGTCCGTAGTCTTGTAGAGAAACTCGGCGAATTCGCTCAGCACCACGAACCCATGGGCGAACCCTTCCGGCACCCAGAGTTGGCGACGGTTTTCTGCAGACAGGCGCACCGCTTCCCACTGGCCGAAATTCGGCGAGCTGCGACGGATGTCCACCGCGACGTCGAGCACTTCGCCGACGGTTACCCGCACCAGTTTCCCCTGGGTATTTTCCAGCTGATAGTGCAGGCCGCGCAGCACGCCTTTCTGCGAGCGGGAGTGGTTATCCTGAACAAACTGCGTGTCCAGGCCGGTCGCTTCTTCGAACGCCTTGGCATTGAAGCTTTCGTAGAAAAAACCGCGCTCGTCACCAAACACCTTGGGTTCAATGATCAGCACGCCGGGCAAGGCGGTTTCAATCACATTCATTGTTCTTCCCCGGCCAGTTTGAAGAGGTACTGGCCATAGCCCGTCTTGCCGAAATAGCTGGCGCGCTCCAGCAACAGCTCGCGGCTGATCCAGCCATTTTCGTAAGCGATTTCTTCGAGGCAAGCGACTTTCAGGCCTTGGCGGTGCTCGATGGTCTGCACGTATTGCGAGGCTTCGAGCAGGCTGTCGTGGGTGCCGGTGTCGAGCCAGGCGAACCCGCGACCGAAGCGCTCGACCTGCAGATCGCCGCGTTGCAGGTAAGCGTTGTTGATGTCGGTGATCTCCAGCTCTCCACGCGGCGAAGGCTTCACCGCTTTGGCGATCTCGATCACATCGTTGTCGTAGAAATACAGGCCGGTCACGGCATAGCTGGACTTCGGCTTTTTCGGCTTCTCTTCGATCGACAGGGCGCGGCCTTCTCTGTCGAAATCAATCACGCCGAAGCGCTCCGGATCCTTGACCCAATACCCAAACACGGTGGCGCCGGAAGGGCGCATGGCCGCGTTTTTCAACTGTTCGCCAAAGTGCTGCCCATGGAAGATGTTGTCGCCGAGGATCAGGCACACCGGATCGTCGCCAATAAATTCTTCGCCGATCAGGAAAGCCTGGGCCAAACCGTCCGGCGACGGCTGTTCGGCGTAGCTGAAGTTGACGCCGAACTGACTGCCGTCACCCAGCAGGTTGCGGTATTGCGGCAAATCCTGAGGCGTGGAGATCAACAAAATATCTTTGATGCCGGCCAGCATCAGGACCGAGATCGGGTAGTAGATCATCGGTTTGTCGTACACCGGCAACAGCTGCTTGGAGACGCCAAGCGTGATCGGGTGCAGACGCGTGCCTGAGCCACCGGCCAAAACGATGCCTTTCATCATGCGAGCAGCTCCTTGGTATTGATGGCACCCAGGCGTTCACCCTGATAACTGCCATCCTGAACGCGACGGCACCATTCCAGGTTGTCGAGGTACCACTGAACGGTTTTGCGCAGGCCGGTTTCGAAGGTTTCTTCGGGCACCCAGCCCAGTTCGCGCTCGATCTTGCTCGCGTCGATGGCGTAGCGCAGGTCGTGGCCAGGCCGGTCCTGGACGAAGGTAATCAGGTCAGCGAAATGAGCCACGCCTTCAGGCTTGTTCGGTGCCAACTCTTCGAGCAACGCGCAGATGCCACGCACCACGTCGATGTTCTTTTGCTCGTTGTGACCGCCAATGTTGTAGGTCTCGCCGACCACGCCTTCGGTGACCACTTTGAGCAGCGCCCGGGCGTGATCCTCGACAAACAGCCAGTCGCGCACTTGCAGGCCGTTTCCGTAAACCGGCAGCGGCTTGCCGGCCAAGGCGTTGAGGATCACCAGCGGAATCAGCTTTTCGGGGAAGTGGAACGGCCCGTAGTTGTTCGAGCAATTGGTCAGCAACACCGGCAAGCCGTAGGTGCGCTGCCAGGCGCGGACCAGATGGTCGGACGCCGCTTTGCTGGCCGAATAGGGTGAGCTGGGCGCGTAAGGCGTGGTTTCGGTGAACAGATCGTCGACGCCATGCAGGTCGCCGTAGACCTCGTCGGTGGAGATGTGATGGAAGCGGAAGGCGCTTTTTTCCGGCTCGGCCAGCGTCTGCCAGTAGGCGCGAGTGGCCTCGAGCAGGCTGTAGGTGCCGACGATATTGGTCTGGATGAAGTCCGACGGACCGTCAATAGAACGGTCGACATGGGATTCTGCCGCCAGGTGCATGATCGCGTGAGGCTGGAAACGTGCCAGTACCGCACTGACGGTGGCCTGGTCGACGATATCGGCCTGGACGAATTCGTAGCGGGTGTCGGTGGCAATGCTGGTCAGCGACTCGAGATTGCCGGCGTAGGTCAGTTTGTCCAGGTTGAGCACTTCATGCCCGGTGTGCCGAATGAGGTGGCGAATCAGGGCAGAGCCAATGAAACCGGCACCGCCGGTGATGAGAATACGCATGTTGGCCAGCCTTTTTCTGTAAGACGATAAAGCGAATGAGCATAGCTTGTCGGCAGGAGCAGGGCGGTGCAAGAGGGTTGTTGGTCGTAATTGGCATTTGCCGCACCAGGGGGGGGTTGATTCTCGACCGATGCAGTGGCGATATAGGTGCCTAATAACATTTCAGGGGTCGTTGTATGCCGCTCGCCACGTTGATTCACCGCGCCAGTTTGCCCAGCCCGCAAGTGTCTGCGGAGCAAGCGCTAGAGCTGCTGGAAGGGCATTACGGGCTGAGTGGAAGGTTGCACGCCCTGGGTAGCCAGCAGGACCTCAACTTTCGGGTCGACAGTGATCAAGGGCGTTTCGTCCTGAAAATCTGCCGTGGCGACTATTCGGCGCTGGAGCTGCAAGCCCAGCATGCCGGACTCAAGCAGTTGGGTGAACACTCCGGCGTGCATGTGCCGCGAGTGATTCCGGCAATAAACGGCGCTGAACTGCTCACGCTGGAAGTCGGGGGGCAGGCCGTGCATATGCGTCTGCTCGATTACATCGAAGGCCAGTCGCTGACGCACCTTGATCATTTGCCCGGTCCGGTGGTGGCCGGTTTCGGTCGGCTGTGCGGCGAAATGGACCTGGCACTGGCCGCTTTCGAGCATCCGGGCCTTGAGCGCACGCTGCAGTGGGATGCCCGCCACGCCAGCGCGCTGATTAGCCATTTGCTGCCGGTGATCAAGGATGACGCGCAACGCCAGTTGATCGCCGACGCGGCGGAACGGGCCGAGCGCCATTTGCTGCCGCTGGTGGACAAACTGCCGGTGCAGGCGATTCACATGGACATCACCGACGACAACGTGGTCTGGCAGCGTGACTCGCAACGCCAATGGCAGTTGCAGGGCGTGATCGATTTCGGCGACCTGATCCGTACCTGGCGCATCACCGATCTGTCGGTCACTTGCGCGGCGTTGCTGCATCACGCCGATGGCGATCCTTTCTATATTTTGCCGGCGGTCCAGGCGTATCACGCCGTCAATCCGCTCACCCATGAAGAACTGCGGGCGCTGTGGCCGCTGATCGTCGCGCGCGCGGCGGTGCTGGTGCTCAGTGGCGAGCAGCAAGTCAGCATCGATCCGGGCAATGATTACAGCCGCGACAACCTGAGCCACGAGTGGGAGATCTTCCGCGTGGCCACGTCGCTGCCGCTGGAATTGATGGAAGCGGCGATTCTGACGTCGGTCGGCCAGACACTGCCGAGCATTGGCAGCGAAGGTTTCGCGCCGTTGCTGCCGAGCCTGGTGGGGCGTGAATTTGCCTTGATCGATCTGGGCGTGCTGAGCCCGCATTTTGAGGCGGGCAACTGGGAGCAAGAGGGGGTTGATCAGCGTTTGCTGACTGAAGCTGCGGCGGCGCATGGATTGGCGGCCAGTCGTTATGGTCAATACCGGCTGTCCCGTACTCGTCCAGATAGCTCAGGCGAACCCGTCACCTGCCCGTTGCACGTGGAGTTGCGAGTGCCAAACGGCACGGCGGTCGAATCGCCGTTTGCCGGCATGGTCCATCAGCCGGTGGCGGGTGTGTTGCAACTGGACGGTCCGCAACTGAGCGTGCGGTTGTGGGGCGTGACGCCGTCGCTGCACACCGGCGCGGCGCTGGTCAAAGGTCAGGTGCTGGGTGCGGTCAGCGGGCCGTTGATTGTGCAGTTGTGCCGAGGCGCTTCGTTCGATGCGCCGTTGTTTTGCACGCCGTCTCGCGCACCGGCCTGGCAAGCGTTGTGCCCGTCACCTGCGGCGCTGCTGGGGCTGGCTTGCGATGCTGAAGCCGAGCTCGATTCGCAGACGTTGCTGGCGCGCCGTGACGCCAGTTTCGCGCGCACGCAGAAGCATTATTACGTCGACCCGCCGCGCATCGAGCGTGGCTGGCGCAATCACCTGATCGACATGCAGGGCCGCTCCTACCTCGACATGCTCAACAACGTCGCGGTGCTGGGCCACGGTCATCCGCGCATGGCGGCGGTTGCCAGCCGTCAGTGGTCGTTGCTCAATACCAACTCGCGCTTCAACTACGCGGCGGTGGCCGAGTTTTCCGAGCGCCTGCTGAAGCTGTCGCCAGAGGGCATGGACCGGGTGTTCCTGGTCAACAGCGGCAGCGAGGCCAATGACTTGGCGATCCGTCTGGCATGGGCCTACAGCGGCGGTCGCGACATGCTCAGCGTGCTGGAGGCTTATCACGGCTGGACAGTGGGCGCGGACGCGGTTTCGACCTCGATTGCCGACAACCCGCAAGCCTTGAGCAGCCGTCCCGATTGGGTGCATCCGGTGATCGCGCCGAATACCTATCGCGGCGAATTCCGTGGCCCAGGCAGCGCGCCGGACTACGTGCGCAGCGTCGAACACAACCTGGCGAAAATCGCTGAGCAGAAACGCCAGTTGGCCGGTTTCATCTGCGAACCGGTGTACGGCAATGCCGGCGGGATCTCTCTGCCGCCGGGTTATCTGAAACAGGTCTATGCGTTGGTTCGCGCCCAAGGCGGTGTGTGCATCGCCGATGAAGTGCAGGTCGGCTACGGGCGCATGGGTCATTTCTTCTGGGGCTTCGAAGAGCAGGGCGTGGTGCCGGACATCATCACGATGGCCAAAGGCATGGGCAACGGCCAGCCGTTGGGCGCGGTGATCACCCGCCGGGAAATCGCCGAGGCGCTGGAGGCCGAGGGTTACTTCTTCTCGTCGGCCGGTGGCAGTCCGGTCAGTTGCCAGGTCGGCATGGCGGTGCTGGACGTGATGGAGGAAGAAAAGCTCTGGGAAAACGCTCAGGTGGTGGGGGGGTATTTCAAGGAGCGGCTTGAAGCGCTGATCGATATTCATCCCTTGGTGGGCGCGGTGCATGGTTCCGGCTTCTATCTGGGTGTCGAGCTGATCCGCAACCGCGAGACCCTGGAACCGGCGACCGAAGAAACCACGGCGCTGTGTGACCGGTTGCGGGAGTTGGGGATTTTCATGCAGCCGACAGGGGATTACCTGAACGTCCTCAAGATCAAGCCGCCGATGGTGACCTCGCGCCGGAGTGTGGATTTCTTTGTCGACATGCTTTCGAAGGTGTTGGGTGAAGGGTTGTAAGGCTTGATATCGCCTTCGCGGGCAAGCCTCGCTCCTACAGAATTTGCGCGATTTCAAATTGGCGCATGGCCTGTAGGAGCGAGGCTTGCCCGCGAAGGGGGTCTCAAAAAAGCCGATTGTTATCGAGTTTAAGTGCTTTAAATAAGACGGGCGGAGTATTAATCGCTTCTAAAGTCGATATTTATCGGCTATAAAGTCGCCATTGCTCACGGCGTGCCTCATCGCGCCCGTGCTTCCCGTTTCTGTCATCGGTCGAGGCCATACTCGACCCATCAGCACTTGCCCGGAGATGATTCATGAGTCGTATCGTTACCGTCGCCGCCACCCAGATGGCCTGTTCCTGGGACCTTGAAGCCAACATCGAGACCGCTGAGAAGCTGGTCCGTGAGGCTGCAGCCAAAGGCGCGCAGATCATACTGATCCAGGAGCTGTTCGAGGCGCCGTACTTCTGCCAGAAACCGAACCCGGATTACCTGCAACTGGCCACGACGGTTGAAGACAACGTCGCCATCAAGCACTTCCGGAAAGTCGCCAAGGAACTGCAAGTGGTGCTGCCGATCAGCTTCTATGAACTGGCCGGCCGCGCCCGTTTCAACAGCATCGCGATCATCGATGCCGACGGCAGCAACCTCGGGATTTATCGTAAAAGCCACATCCCGGACGGCCCGGGTTACCACGAAAAGTATTACTTCAACCCGGGCGATACCGGCTTCAAAGTCTGGAACACCCGTTACGCGAAAATCGGCGTCGGCATCTGCTGGGATCAGTGGTTCCCGGAGTGCGCTCGCAGCATGGCGTTGCTGGGTGCGGAAATCCTGTTCTACCCGACCGCCATCGGCAGCGAGCCGCACGACAAAACCATTTCGTCCCGCGACCACTGGCAGCGCGTGCAACAAGGCCATGCCGGCGCCAACCTGATGCCGCTGATTGCGAGCAACCGCATCGGTAACGAAGAACAGGACGGCTACGACATCACGTTCTACGGCTCATCGTTCATCGCCAACCAGTTCGGCGAGAAGGTCCAGGAACTCGACAAGACTGAAGAGGGCGTGCTGGTCCAGAGCTTCGACCTCGACGAGCTGGAGCACATTCGCAGCGCGTGGGGTTCGTTCCGTGATCGTCGCCCGAACCTATACAATGCGATCAAAACCCTCGACGGTTCCCTGGAGTCCTGATCGTATGACCACTTTAAACAGCACCCCGCGCGCCGATGGCTTCTACATGCCCGCCGAGTGGGCGCCACAAACCCAGACCTGGATGATCTGGCCGGAGCGCCCGGACAACTGGCGCCTGGGCGGCAAACCCGCGCAAGCCGCGCACGTGGCCGTCGCCAAGGCCATCGCCCGTTTCGAACCGGTGACCGTGGCGGTCTCTGCCGGCCAATACGAAAACGCCCGTGCCCGTCTCGACGTGCCGAATATTCGTGTGGTCGAGATGTCCAGCGACGACGCCTGGGTTCGCGACACCGGCCCGACGTTCGTCATCAATAGCAGTGGCGAAGTCCGTGGTGTGAACTGGGACTTCAACTCGTGGGGCGGTTTCGATGGCGGTTTGTACTCGCCGTGGAACCGCGACTCGCAGGTGGGCGGCAAGATCCTCGAGATCGAGCGCAGCCAGCGCTACCGTACCGAGGGCTTCGTGCTCGAGGGCGGTTCGATTCACGTCGATGGCGAAGGCACCCTGATCACCACCGAAGAATGCCTGCTCAACCGCAATCGCAACCCGCACCTGAGCCGGGGGGAAATCGAAGCGGTGCTCAGTGCTCATCTGGCTGTGGATAAGATCATCTGGCTGCCGGACGGTCTGTTCAACGACGAAACCGACGGCCATGTGGATAACTTCTGCTGCTACGTGCGTCCGGGTGAAGTATTGCTGGCCTGGACCGATGATCCGCAGGACCCGAACTACCCGCGCTGCCAGGCGGCAATGAAAGTGCTGGAAAGCAGCACCGATGCCAAGGGTCGCCCATTCACGGTGCACAAGATGCCGATCCCGGGACCGCTGTATGCGACCGAGGAAGAGTGTGCCGGCGTGGATCCGGTGGACGGGACTCAGGAGCGTAATCCGAGCGTGCGTCTGGCCGGTTCCTACGTGAACTTCCTGATCGTCAACGGCGGCATTATCGCGCCGAGTTTCGACGACCCGCTGGACGGTCCTGCGAAAGAGATTCTGCAGGCGCTATTCCCGCAGCATGAAGTGGTGATGGTGCCGGGCCGCGAACTGTTACTGGGGGGCGGTAACATCCACTGCCTTACCCAACAACAGCCGGCGCCGCACAAGGAGTGAGTGGGGTTGTAACAGCCTGAACCGGCTGAAAAATCACCAAGACGCCGGTTTATCCCCGCTCTTCACCCAGAAGCCCGCAGCCCCAAAGGACTGCGGGCTTCTTTGTATCCACTTGTCGACACTTGGGAAACATTGGCACAGCTCTTGTATCTGTCACGGAGTGAAACAGGGAGGGGGAGGACTTCGATGTTCT
Source organism: Pseudomonas sp. SJZ077 (assembly GCF_007993905.1). Lineage (NCBI taxonomy): Bacteria > Pseudomonadati > Pseudomonadota > Gammaproteobacteria > Pseudomonadales > Pseudomonadaceae > Pseudomonas > Pseudomonas sp. SJZ077. The sequence continues at coordinate 48,524 of NZ_VIUJ01000013.1, read as the reverse complement.
GTCATAAACCTTGGATAAGTTAGCCGCTCACGAACCAGGAGAGAGCGCTGAAATGAACGCCGAAGTGAACGTAGTGAGAGAGCGGGCGTTGCATCCCCTGGCAGTTAATAGCGAATCGCTCCAGGTCCTGGCGCACTGGTTGAAGTCCAATGGAACGCGTCAGATCAGAGAACCTGATCCGCGCCGGATGATGATCGAGCGCTACCCCGCTGGTTTATTCAGCGAGGCGGAACTGGAAGCGTTGTGGGATGTGATGGAAGGATAAGAAGAAAAAACAAAGGATTGATGAGAGCGCTGCCGGGATGGCGGCGCTTTTTTATGGGCGATGGATTTGTAAGCTACACCCTGACCATTGTAGGAGCGAGCCTGCTCGCGATGGCGGCCTGGCAGTCACATTAACGTTGACTGACCCGCCGCCATCGCGAGCAGGCTCGCTCCCACAGGTGATTGGTGGGAACACATCAGCAGTGTTTAGAAGCTGTAGGTCCCCGTCACCACCAGGCTGCGCGGTTCGCCGGGTTGAATCTGCGCCGCGCTGGTGGCCGACGAGTAATAGGTCTTGTCGCTGATGTTGTTCAGTGCCGCACGCAAGTCCCAATCCTTCTGCCGGAATCCGGCCAGTGCATCCCAACGGCCATAACCCGGCAGTACGACGGTGTTGAGGTTATCGGCGTAACGCTGGCCGACCAGGGTCAACCCGGTTTCCGCATACCAGCCCATTTCCGGTTTCCAGGTCAGGAACAGACTGCCGTTGTGCTTGGCCACGTTGCTGATGCGTTTGCCTTCAAAGCCGTTGTTGTCCTTCTCGACCGTCGCGTCCTGTACGCCCACGCCACCGCGCACGTACCAGTTGCCGGCAATTTTACCGGTGCCGGTCAGCTCGATCCCGCGGGAACGTTGCAGGCCCGAGAGCAAGGTGACGGTCGGGTTGAGGGGATCGCTGGTGCGGCGGTTGTAGAGTTCCAGTTCGTAGATTGCCAGGGTGGTGCTCAGGCGGTCGTCGAGCCAGTCGCTCTTCACGCCGATTTCCTTCTGCTTGGTCAGCTCCGGGCTCAAGTCGTTGCTGTTACCGGCAGCGCCGGGCGTGATGCCGATCAAGCCGCCGCCCACTGGCGAGAACGTCTTGGTCCAGGAGGCATAGAAGGAATGATTCTGCAGCGGCGTCCAGACCAGGCCTACACGCGGGCTTGTGCTGTGGCTGTCACGGTCTTCGGAAATGTCGCGCAGCTTGTTGGTCGATTCGATGTCGAACGTGTCGTAGCGCAGACCGGCCAGCAGTTGCCATTGATCGTTCAGACGCAATTGATCCTGCACGTACACCGCACGGCTTTCGACTTCTGTGTGGTTGTCGCTGGACACCTGCATGCGGCCGGTGTGGCGCAGATCGCGATTCGGGTTGTGCAGGTCCAGCGCCGGCACCGGCGAGCTGCCCGGCCCGGAAGTGGCCGCGTTGTAAAGGGTCGGATCGCGGCGCTGGCTGCCGATCTCGATGCCGGTCAGCAGGCGATGCTCCAGGCCGAAGGTGTCGAAACCTCCCTCCAGTTCGACGTTGTTGTAGACATTGCGGGTGGTCAGGTCTTGCTGCCAATGCTGACGCGTGACCTTGTTGGTGGCCGGGGTGTAACCGGTCAGGTACGTGTTGTCGAAATCGCTGTCGAGCTTGAACACGCCCAGGGTGTGGCGCAGCTGCCAGTTGTCGCTCAGTTCATAGCTGAGTTTGGAGCGCAGGGATTGCGACTTGTCGTCGATGAAATCGTGCTCGCTGCCGTAGGTCGTATCGCGTCCTACGTCTGCCGGGCGCCCGTTTACGCCAGGAATACCGCGATCCGGCGTGCGGTTGTAACGGCTGTATTCGTATTGCACCAACCAGTTCAGGTCCGGCGTCAATTGCCAGCTCATGGAGGGCGCGAACAGTTGGCGGTTGCCGCTGACACCCTCGCGAAAGCTGTTCTGATCCATGTTGCCCATGTTCAGGCGCAGGCTGATGTTCTCGGACGGATCGGTGCTGAGGTCGGCATAAAGGCTGCGTAAATCATCGCTGCCGCCCTGGGCTTCGATGGTCGAACGGCGGCCGAACTCGGGCAGTTTGCTGACCCGGTTGACGATTCCGCCCTGGCTGCCACGCCCGTATAACACGGCGGCCGGCCCTTTGAGGACTTCGATACGCTCGATGTTGTGCAAGTCGCGCACGTATTGGCTGTCGTCACGAATGCCATCGAGGTAGAAGTCGTTGCTCGCATCGAAACCGCGGATACGCAGGCTGTCGAAACGAGTGTCTGCACCGCTGCTGACGTTGGGGATGCCGCTCAATGCAGTGCCCAGATCATTGGTGCCGTAATCCGAGACGTTCGAGGTTTTAATCGAGTCGATGGCTTGTGGCACGTAGCGCACCGGAGTCGCAGTCCGGGTGGCGGTGCTGGTTTCCTTTACTCGCGGATCGTCGGCCTCCGCTTCGGCACTGATCGAGGTTTCGGGTAAAACGGTGGTCGCGGCGCAGGTGAATCCGGCAGACAGAAAAGCAGAAAACCCAAGGGTGACGGGCATAAGGCGGAAGGGGGCAGGCATCTGAAGCGCATCCGAAAGGGTAGAAGAATTCGAGGGTGCGAATGGTAATGCTTGTTATTTGCTTCGGTTAATTATTCTTGAAAAGCTTCGTTGTTCGATTGTTTCAAGTTGTGTCGAGATTGCTACAGAGGCTTGTCGAGACTATTCGACCGATTCATGAAACAGACTGAATGCCATTCCAGCGTTTTTCCGCAACGGTCCGAGGACTAGTCTGCCGGCACTGAGTTTCCCTGATTGATTGCCGGAGTCTTTCCATGATCCTTCACTACATTTACGACCCTTTGTGCGGCTGGTGCTACGGCGCCAAACCGCTGGTGCACGCCGCTCAAGGCGTGTTGCCAGTGATCGCCCACGGTGGCGGCATGATGAGCGGTGCCAACCGCAAAGCCGTTTCGCCACAATTGCGCAACTATGTGATGCCCCACGACCGCCGAATCGCCGAGTACACCGGCCAGCCATTTGGCGAAGCGTATTTCGAAGGTTTGCTACGCGACGACACGGCGGTGTTCGATTCCACCCCGCCAATCGCTGCGGTGCTGGCCGCCGAACACATCGCCGGCCGTGGGCTTGAGTTGCTGGGGCGTTTGCAAACCGCCCATTACGTGGAAGGGAGGCGGATTGCCGATGAGGCGGTGTTATTTGAGCTGGCAAAAGAGATTGGTATTGAGCCTGATGCCTTTGCGTCAGCCTTCATAAGCACCGACTCGGATCGCCACATCAAGGACAGCCGCGCATTGCTGGCCCGTGTCGGTGGTCAAGGTTTTCCGACCTTGGCGTTGGAGCAAAATGGTCATTTCACGGTGGTCGATATCAGCCCTTGGCTTGGTAAGCCGGAAGCGTTCGCGTCCTGGCTTGCTCAGTCCGCTTAGATGTTTTTCGCCTATGGATAGACGATTCATCAAATTGACACAGCCTTCTGGGCGCGGCTACGATCGCGCCCAACGCCTGTGGCTAACCGCCATGACTCATAAAATAATAAAAAGGCCCGCCACGATTTCTTCGTGGGCGGGCCTTTTTGTTTTGGGGTGAAAAAAGAGTGCGATAGCGCCGTTTCAGCCGTTCGACACAGCGCGTATCAACCGGTAATAAGGAAAAAAACAAAATGTTGAATAAGCGAATCAGCTTGATCGCTCTGGGGATGTTGAGCGCTACACAGGCCATGGCTAACGACCAGGCCGAATCCAAGGGATTTGTTGAAGACAGCAGCCTCAAAGTGCTGCTGCGCAACGCCTACATCAATCGTGATTACAAAGACGGTCGTGCGGACAAAGCCGAATGGGGCCAAGCGGCCATCGGCACGTTCTCGTCCGGCTTCACCCAAGGCACCGTCGGTGTCGGTGTGGATGCTTTCGGTCTGTACGCACTGCGTCTGGATGGCGGCAAGGGTCGCACCGGCGCACAAGGCATCGACTTCTTTAAAAAGGGCGACAGCGGCAACGCGGCTGACGACCTGTCCAAAGGCGGTGCAGCAGTCAAATTCCGTGTCTCCAGCACCACGCTGACCTACGGCGACCAGATGCCGGCCCTGCCGGTGCTGAGCTACGACAACTCGCGCCTGCTGCCGGAAAGCTACACCGGCACCTTGATCACCTCCAAGGAGATCAAAGGCCTGGAGCTGAACGCCGGTCGCTTCACCGCCGAATCGCGCAAAAGCGCTGAAGGCCGTGACAGTGGTGGCCTGAAGTCGATCAACGTGTTGGGCGGTAGCTACCAGTTCACCGAACAATTCAAGGCGGCGCTGTACGCATCCGACGTTGAAGACGTGTTGAAGAAGCAATACGTGAACGCCAACTACGTGTTCCCGATCGACAAGGATCAGTCCCTGACCCTGGACTTCAACGGCTATCGCACCAAGCTGGATGATTCCTACGTCCGCGAAAGCGGCGCCACCGGCGACGACAACAAAATCTGGAGCCTGGCGGCGACCTTCGCCACCGGCCCGCACTCGTTCACCCTCGCTCACCAGCGCAGCACCGGCGACAGCAACCTGGGCTATGCCTACGGCGGTTACCAGAAGGACCAAGGTCGTGTCGGCGACGGCGGCAACACCATCTACCTGGCGAACTCCTACTGGTCTGACTTCAACGCCGAAGACGAGCGCAGCTGGCAGTTGGGCTACGGCCTGGACTTCACCGCATTCGGCGTTCCTGGCCTGAGCTACAACTTCGCCTACGTGCGCGGTGACAACATCACCACGTCCACCAGCGAAGGCGGCACCGAGCGTGAAATCTTCAACCAGTTCAAGTACGTCGTGCAAAGCGGCCCGGCCAAAGACCTGAGCGTGAAACTGCGCAGCTCGATCCTGCGTGTCTCGCAGAAATCCAGCGAGTACAACGTCAGCGGTAACGAAGTGCGTGTGTTCGTGGATTACCCGATCAACATCTTCTGATGATCGACTGAGTGTTCAACACTCACTAAAGAACCCCGACTGGCTCGGGGTTTTTTTCGCCTGAGAACCGTTGAAAAACGCATAAAAAGGCCATTTTCGATCGTAAAAAGTCAAACTAAAGCAACGTCATGCTCCGTTTCAAGCAGCGCTTGATATGCCTCAAATTCTTTCTCATGGACGTAAATCCTGTGCTCTCTAGATTAGGCAGCTAAATGCACGGAGATTTTTAAAATGATCGTTTTGAACAAAGAAGTGGGCGAGTTTCTACGGCGTGACAAATATGCGAACGTCCGGGGTGCTGACTTCAATCTTTTCGGTCATTTCAACGATTTCGTCAGATTGACCAATAGCTGGGAAAACATGGAGCCGGACAGTTACTACGGACAGTCCGAGGCGGGCATGCGCTACCGTCGCTACAGCGATTTCGAGTACAACCCGGTCACGCGCGATCTGAAGCAACTGGAACACCGCGCTTATGTTCAGTCCAAGGCGAACAACAGTTACGTTGGCGGGATGGTTCGGCACTTCCAGGACTTCTCTGATGAAATCATCAGTTCGCCGGTGATGCGCAGCCTGATCGACACCGACTTCGAAGTGTACAAAAACGTTTTGCCACCTGAGTTGCACGACGAAATCTGGCAGTGCCAGATTCATCAGATCCGCATCGAGATCAAGCCTGGCAAACAACTGGAAATCACCCCGGAAGGTATTCACTGCGACGGTTATCCGTTCAGCGGCGTGCACTTCTGGGGACGCAATAACGTTGAAGGGGCAGAGAGCCGTTTGTACGACACGGAAAACCAGGAGCACCTGGCCTCGACGACGTATCAGGAAATCCTCGACACCACCTACTTTCTCGATCGCGACATGCGTCACTACGTGACACCGGCACGCAATACCCATTCTCACGACATGGCGTACCGGCAGATTCTGGCGATCTCTTTCTCGCGGCCCGGGACCGCTTTCGACATTGTTCGCTGAACAGTACAACACCGTGACCAGCCTCGCCGAGTGCCCCGCACCGGTGATGCTGCGGCGCACCACGGCCAAGGATGCACAGCGCCTGGAACGCTTCTTTCGGCAATTCGAAGAAGTGTCTTTCTGTGAATGGCAGGACGCCAAATGCCTGCGCAGTGTGCTGGTGCAGAAGACCACCACCGCGTTTATCGCGCTGGATGTCAGCGGTGAAATCGTCGGCGCAGTGCTGGGCGGAATGCTCGGCAGTCGCGGCACGATCAACCACCTCGCCGTGAGCCCGGATTACCGCAGCCAAGGCGTCGGTCAACGCCTGGTTGAAGCAGCGTCGTCAGACATGAAGCGCGTGGGCGTGCTGCGGATGTTCCTGTTTGTCGACGATGCTAACCTTGCCGGCCAGCGCTTCTGGAGTGCCCAGGGTTTTTGCGAGCCGCGCGGCGAAAGAACATTTGAGAGGGACCTATGAATGAGACGTCCAGCAGCCAGCCGCTGATGGTCGAGCCGCACGCTTCGCGCACCTTCGCCGAAGCCAGCCCGGTGGTTGCGGGTTACTTCACGGTGTCGTTTGTGTTCGGTTTGATGGCGGTGAATGCCGGGTTGCCTGTGTGGCTGCCGGTCGCCATGTGCCTGTTCGTGTATGCCGGCGCTTCGCAGTTCGCCGCCCTGGCGCTGATTTCCAGCGGTGCGTCGCTGACCACCATCATCCTCACCACGTTTCTGATCAACGCGCGGCACATGCTGATGTCGGTCTACATGGCCAAGGCGTTGCAGGCGATGGGCCTCAGCCGAATGGAGCGCTGGTGTTACGCGGGTGGGCTGACCGATGAGTCGTTCGCTTTTCACAGCGTCAAACTGGGCAAAGGCTCGCCCGTCAACGTGCGTTACCTGATCGGTTTCAATCTGTATTGCCACACCTCGTGGGTGCTCGGCGGTTTGCTGGGGGCGATTTGCGCGCAGTATGCGGCGCACTTGATCCAGTATCAGCTCGACTACGCGTTGACCGCGATGATGCTCTACGTGCTGGTGTCGCTGTGCAACACGCGTAACAAACTCATCGCCGCACTGGCCGCCGTCGCCTGCATGGGCGTGCTGAGCCTGGTCGGCAGCTCGCCCTTCAACGTATTCATCGCCACATTTGTGGGCTGCGGGGTGGGCGTATGCCTGACCAAACGTTCCTGATTCTGGTCGTTGTGCTGATGATGGCCGTGACCTTCCTGCCGCGCGCATTGCCGCTGCAAGTGAACACTGACCATTGGCCGCCCTTCGTCGCCCGGGCGCTGGAATACCTGCCGGTGGCGATCGTCGCTGCAATCAGCCTCACGCCGTTGTTGATCAAGGATCAGCACGTGCAGCTCGATCGCCCGGAATTTTATGCCGCGATTCCGACGTTGTTATGTGCGTATTTCAGCAAAAACCTCTTTCTCTCCGTTGCGGTGGGAACGGCTGCGTACATTGCGCTCGGCTCGTTCATGTAGCGGGAGGTCGACCACATCGTGCAAAGCCTGGCCCGACAACTCAGGATTATTGATCGCCAGCCGCACTTCAAGGGCATCCTCGAAGCCGGGGAAAATCGTCAGGCCATTGCGCTGGGCTGCATCCCGCGAAACCATGCCAAGGCCGTCCATCTGGGTGATCAACGACAGCGTCAGGGTTTCGCTGCACGAATAGACCATCCGCTTGCCCGACTCGTAATTGCCCAGACCCGCGTCGAGAAAGCGCAAGAAGCTGTGGGAATACGGACAATCGTCTGCCGGACGCACCTGAAACTTGTTGCCGAGCAGCACCAGCGGATCATGTTCCTGACCGCAATGCGCACCGACCACCTGCACCTGGACCTCGGGCAGGATAATGCTGGGCAATCCCGGCTTCTGCGGACCAATCAGCACCGCCAGGTCAAAGTCTTCGTTCTTCAGCTTGCTGAGGTTTTCCATCGACTCGGCGTAGCTGAATTCCAGCTGATAGTCGGGAAACACCTCAATCAGGCGTCCGATCATTCGCCGATTGAAGTCAGCCGACAGCGTCGTGTTCAGCGCTACCTTGAGCGTGCGCTGCCCAGGCACCTTCAACGCGGCGACTTTTTCTTCCAGTTGCCGCGTGGCAACCAACACCTTGTCCATGTAAGGCGTGAGTTCCGTGCCCTGCGTGGTCAGGGTCAACCCCTTGTTGGAGCGACGAAACAACCGAAAACCGAACTGTTCTTCGACCTTGTTCAACTGCGCGGCCAACGCCTGCACGGTTAAACAGGAATGCTCTGCCGCCGCCGACAAAGAGCCGGTCTGAACAATGCGCATGAGGTTGCGTAGGGTTCTGCTATCCATTGGGTAATGCCCTCTAAAGTGGGCTGGCTATTGTTGAGTACCTGGCCGCCGGTTGGGCGATACGTGCTGGCTATAATCCTGCACCTGAACACGCTTGTCCCGAGTTTAGTAGCGAATTGATGCTGCGTCCGATGGTTGGAGGCTTACATAGAGTCGAGGTTTTTTGGGAAAACTGGGTGATCAGGGTCAAAAAAATGCTCAGGCCGGGAGGTTTGGGCATTTTTTTTGGGATGTGTGAATGTTCGACCTTGCCGCTTTTCTGTATCTGGGGGCGGCTACTGAGGTGGCTGGCAAAGGTATTTGTGAAAAAACAGGTTTCCTCCATAAATGATCAAAACGATCATTTGAATGATTGGTTTGCGCAATTAAGAACGAAAGCCTAAGATTATTTTGACTGAGTCAATCATCAAATGATCGAATCAGTCAGTTTCGAGGTGAAGTACGTCTTACCAAACAATTATAAAAGGAGACCCTCGTGGCCCAAATTCCTATCAAGCGCACCATTGAACGCATCCCTGGCGGCATGATGATTGTCCCGCTGCTGATTGGCTCACTGGTGGCTACATTCCTTCCTGACACACCGAAGTTTTTCGGCTCTTTCACCAATGCGCTGTTCACCGGGGCGTTACCCATCCTCGCGGTGTTCTACGTCTGCATGGGCGCGAGCATCAATATCAAGGCCACACCTTATCTGCTGAAGAAGGGCGGCACGCTGCTTATCACCAAAGTCGGCATCGCCGTGCTTATCGGCATTGTGCTCGGGCATTTTCTCGGCGAGCAGCCGATTTCGTCTGGCCTCTTCGCCGGCATTTCAACGCTGGCGGTCGTCGCCGCGATGAACGACACCAATGGCGGCTTGTACATGGCGCTGATGGGGCAATACGGTCGATCCGAAGACGTCGGCGCCTATTCGGTCATGTCCCTGGAGTCCGGGCCTTTTCTGACCATGGTCACCTTGGGCATCGCCGGCCTGTCGGCTTTCCCTTGGCCGACGCTGGTGGGCAGCATCCTGCCACTGGCCCTCGGCATGCTATTGGGCAATCTCGACCGTGACATGCGCGACTTTCTGGCCAAGGCCGTCCCGGTGATGATCCCGTTTTTTGCCCTTGCACTCGGCGCCAGCCTGGACTTGCATAACGTCTGGCAGGCCGGTTTGCTGGGTCTCGGCATGGGCGTTGCGGTGGTTGTGCTGACCGGCATTCCGCTGTTCTTCGCCGATCGTTTGACCGGTGGCACGGGCGTCGCGGGTGTTGCCGCAGCCACCACCGCCGGGAATGCCGCGGCCGTCCCTGCACTGATTGCGGCAGCCAACCCGGTGTACGCCGAAGCGGCCAAGAGCGCGACCATACTGGTAGCCGCCTGCGTCGTGGTCACCGCGATCCTCGCGCCGTTACTCACCGCCGCCGTCGCCAAACGCGTGCAGCAGCGCAATCCTGTCGTCATACCTGAACCGGGGATCGAACCTCAAAAGCAGGAGGCTTTGCGATGAGGATTCTGATCATCGCTGACGATCTGTCCGGCGCGGCAGATTGCGCCATCGGCTTTGCCAGCGTGGGGATGCAAACGGTCGTTACCCTCGACCCCCTGAATGACGAGGCTGACGCTCAAGTGATTGCCGCGGATACGGACACTCGGCGCCTCCCACCCGCACGGGCTGCCGAGCGCACGGTCGCGGCATTCAAAGCACTGCACAAACCCGGGCAGCGGCTGTACAAAAAAATCGATTCGACGCTGCGCGGCAACTGGGCGGCTGAGGTTGCCGCCCTGCAACCGTTGGCCGGCCTGGCCATCGTCGCCCCGGCTTTTCCGGCCACCGGGCGCACGTTGCGCGGCGGTCGCGTGTTCGTCAACGGCCAGCCGCTGGAAACCACCGACACCTGGAAACTGGAAAACGCCGACCGTCCGGCCGATGTCGAGGCGATGCTGATTGCCGCAGGCCTGAGCACCGCGAAGCTCGACCTCGACACCTTGCGCGGCAACGAAAAAGCGCTCGAGCGGCACATTGCTGAAATTGCCGGCAATGGCACGCAGGCGCTGATCGTCGATGCGCAGACCGAAGACGACCTGCTGACCCTCGCTCGCTTGACCGCGTCGATGGATCAGCCGCTGTTCTGGATCGGTTCGGGTGGTCTGGCACGGGAAATCGCCAGTCTTCCTGATTTATCCGAAGCAAGGTTTACGACTATCGAACCTGCGACCCTCGAAAAAAGCCAGGCGCCGATTCTGATCCTCGTCGGCAGCCTCTCCGGCGTCTGCGAGCGACAATGCGAGCGGCTCAAAGAGCGTGGCGGCGTCAGCGAACTGGTTATACCGCCTGAAGTCCTTCGTCAGGGCTCAACCCACGGCGATTGGTCGCTCTGGCAATCGCGCATTGGCGAGCAACTGGACGGCTGGAGTGACCTGCTGCTGCGCATCGGCCGCGATGAAGCGTTCGATCCCCAAGAGGGCGCGCAACTCTCGACCATGCTCGCCGTGCTGGTCGAACCGCACTTCGCCAAGGTCGGCGGCCTGATCGCCACCGGCGGCGAAACCGCGCGGGCCATATTGACCACCGTCGGCATCGACAGCCTGCAACTGCTGACCGAAATCGAAGCCGGCGTCGCCTTCGCCCGCCCGACCGTTTCCCGCCAGGGCCATCGTCCCGGCATCGTTACCAAGGCCGGCGCGTTCGGTACCGACAACGCCTTATATGCGGCATGGCAACACCTGAGCGACAGCGCCGATCGCTCCCCGCCCCAACGCACACGAATCCAAGGACTCGAATGAACACTATGAGCAATTACCTCCCCATCATCGGCATCACCATGGGCGACGCCACGGGTGTCGGCCCGGAAATCATCGTCAAGAGCCTGACTCACGACATCGTCTACCAACAATGCCGGCCCCTGGTGATCGGCGATGCCCGTCGCCTCGAACAGGCCAACGTCATCGTCGGCGGAAGTGCCAAAGTGCGCCGTATCGAGGACGCATCCCAAGCCTTGTACGAGGCCGGTACCATTGACTGCATCGACCTTAACCTGATCCCCGACGACCTGCCGTTCGGCGAGTTGTCGCCCATCGCCGGTGACGCTGCTTATCAATACATCGCCCGCGCCGTGCAACTCGCCGAGGCCAGCCAGATCGACGCGATCTGCACCGCACCGCTGAACAAGGAAGCGCTGCACGCCGGTGGCCACAAATACCCTGGCCACACAGAAATGCTCGCGCACCTGACCAACGTCGACGAAGTCTCGATGATGCTCGTGGCGCCGCAGTTGCGGGTGATTCACGTCACGACCCACATCGGCATCATCGACGCGATCCGCAAGATCGAGCCGGGCCTGGTCCAGCGCACCATCGAGCGCGGCAACGCGACACTGATCAAGGCCGGCATTGCTCGCCCGCGAATTGGAGTTTGCGGGATCAACCCCCATGCCGGTGAAAACGGACTGTTCGGTTATGGCGAAGAAGAGGAAAAAATCATCCCTGCGGTGAAGCTGCTGCAAGAACGCGGCCTCGACGTCACCGGCCCATTGCCTGCCGACACGCTGTTCTTCCGCGCCGGTCGCGGCGACTTCGATCTGGTGGTGGCGATGTATCACGATCAAGGCCACGGCCCGGTCAAAGTGCTCGGTCTGGAAGCGGGCGTAAACGTCACCGTGGGCCTGGACGTGATCCGCACCTCGGTCGACCATGGCACCGCGTTTGATATCGCCGGCAAAGGCATCGCCGATGAGCGCAGCCTGCTCGAAGCGCTGCGCCAGGGCGCCGAGCTTGCCACGCGACGGGGATGAGGCGCAGGGGCTCGGTCGTGTAAGATCGACCACCGTCCCCACAACGAGACCCGCCATGAAAGCCTCCGAACGCCACCGCGCCATCCTCGATCTCGTGCGAATTGGCGATGCCAACGTCGAGCAATTGAGCGCGGCACTCGGAGTCTCGGAAGCCACGGTACGGCGCGACCTGACCATGCTCGCCAAACAGCGGCACCTGGTGCGCACCTATGGCGGCGCAACTGCGGTGGTCGGCGTTCATGAGCCGGAAGCCTCGCTCGAAGAACGCAAGACATCCCAGTGGGAACAGAAAGATGCCATCGCCCAGGCAGCGGCGGCCCACGTTCAGGATGGTGATACCGTGCTGCTCGACGGCGGCACCACGTGCGCCGCACTGGCCCATCATCTGTGTTCGCGACAAGACGTGCATGTGGTGACCAACAATTTGCTTGCCGTAATGACCCTGGCCAATGCGCCGGGTATTCGGTTGACGTTGATCGGCGGCGATCTGCGCGGTTCGAGCATGAGCACGTTGGGGCCGCTGGCGGAGCTGACGTTGAGTCGGCTCAGTGTCGACAAGGCCTTTCTGGGTGCGGATGGCGTGGTTGCGGAGTTTGGTTTGTGTGAGGCGAGTGCGCAGCAGGCTTATTTGAAGGAATGCATCATCAAGCGAGCGGCGCAGATTGTTGTGCTCGCGGACACTGACAAGTTGGGGCGCGCCCGACAGCAGCACTGGACGCCGATTGAGCGGGAGTGGCGGTTGATTACCGGAGCTTCAGCGGATGAGGCGGCGCTTGCGCCGTTTTATGCGCTGAAGCAGATCACTGTGGAAACTGTGAGCGTCGACAACGCTTAAGGTTGTGAACGTTTTTATGCAAAAGACCCATTTTATGATCGTTTTTGTGCACGTAGATTCGTTTTTACGCACAAAGCATATGCCAACACCCTCTCATTGACGCAAAAAGCCCCGATTGATTCGGGGCTTTTTTATGCATGCGATTTAGATAGGTACGACGTTACTGGCTCGGTTGTTACATGGCGCGTCCAACACCTTCACCACATCATCAATGATCGCCTTGCTCATATCCTGCAAGTAATGCGATGCCCAGGCGTGCCGGTCGGTGTCGCGAACCATGGCCGCGTCTGACGCGAGCAGTTTGGCGACGTGGAGCAGATCGGAGGCGTGGGAGAGGGCTGCAATGACCGGGACGCCGGCGTTGATGCGGAAGAGCGGTTCGTTGGCGTGGTAGGAGAAGGGGGTGAGGCCGATGGTTTTAAGGTCTTTGGGGTTGGTCATTGGGCACCTCCGGTTTTTGGGCGGTGGTGGGTGATGGCAGGCGTAGCAAAGAGGGAAGTTTTGAACGGATCAATAGCGTGCATTTGCAATACTCCAAAATCAAAGTAGAGCTGCCGCGTTCGTTCTCAGGCGAATGGGTGGCAGCTGTGCGCAGGCTGAGAAACCGGTATGCACGACCCGGCAGACCCGAAGGTCTCCCACGCACAGCCGCCATTGCACGGAAATGCAGGCACAAAAAAACGCCGGCAATCGTGATTTAGGGCGCTGGTGCGCGCGCATATTACCCGGGTTCTCAGGCCCGGTCGCTGAATTGGCAGCGACGGTCTGAAGGTAGCTTGAGGGCGACGGATGCGCAATCGTGGCTAGGTGGTGGCTTGTGTGCAAATTTAACAAAGGAGATTAATAAGAATTTTAAATTACACCTACGTCGGAAAATTCATTCGACTTTTTAGGAGGGATTTGTAGGAGCGCTGTGTCACTGAACTAAAAAAGTCAGCTATATTTATGGCTTGGATCGAGCCTTGAAAAAATGCGGGTGTATGTTGAAAAAAATAACAAAAAACAATTCAAAAAACAGATCGATTGAAGGTAGGGTTTTTTATTTTTCTGTAATGTTTTCCAATTTTTGGATGACGCTAATTTCGCCCGTTATCATTGGTGCGTTTATTAGTAAATATTTTGCGACTGGGGAATTATCTAAGTTTACGTTGGGTGAAACGGTACTTTTTTCATTAAGCGCTTTTCTGCATCTAGTGTTTACCAGCGTTTTATTGTCGTCGAGCACTCGTAAATCCGTGACTCAAGAAGTAGAGAAGCTTATTAAGCAGAATAAGATTTTCAGAAAGATAGTGATTCCGAAAGCTTCCCAAATGTATCAAAACCTAAAGTTTCAACAAACTGTGTCGTATATTTCCACGTTGGAGTTGGAGAATTTAATCGATGAAATCAATGATTCTAATAATACTGACTGCACAAGCGCTCGGGTATCTGCTGATTTAGGAAAGATACTTTCGCCTCTAGTCAAATATAGAGCGGAGCTTTTTGGTTATAGCTCGACGGCTTTATATAACTTTGCATTATACCTTTATAATGAGAGCACAGCTCAGCTTGAGCTTAAATGGAGAAGCCATGATGACAGGCTCGTTACCACGGGGAGGAGCTGGAAACCGGGATTCGGCCATGTAGGATTAACATACATTTTGGATGAGATAAAAATTTGCCATGATATTACTAGGAGCACGGAGCTTTCGGTAAGCTCAAGTACTATCGGTGATGAGCATAAATATAAGTCATTTCTTTCTATGCCAATAAAAGACTCTGCAAAACTCAGCTCTGGCAGCAAACCGTTGGGTGTGCTAGTATTCACTAGTAATGAATCTAATCAATTTTCCTTGGAGAGAGATAAGATGTTAGGCCTGACAATAGCTAAACTCTTATCGATTTATCTGGATAAACGATTTGGAGCAAGACCATGAGAATATTTAATTTTCTTTCAAAGAAAAACAGCGAAATTGATAAAAATAGAGTTGCTGGTGGAAATGATATATATCATTCGTCGATATCTATGTTTTTTGAAGACGAGCTTTTAAAGGGCTCCGAAGAGAAAAATTCGTTTGTAGCGAGCTGGGTTGATTCTGAAATAAAAAATAGCGAAGATTATTTTAATAATGAGCTGAGGTCATCAGCTTCAAAAGAGTAGAGTCTTGTATTTGTTAATGACTAAGTAAGAGTTTTTTGAGTTTATATACTTACTTCGGTCCAATGTAGCATCACTATAATGAACTTAGGTGTCGAGGGCTCTAATTAGAGGCCGTCCTGAGTGGAATTATGAAATTACGATTTGTTGACGAGAGCCCGACCTGTTCGGGCTTTTTTACGTCCGGAAAGGTACTGGGCGCCCAGGAAAATGTGCCCCTAACAACAGATCTCTTAAATCTCTGCGAGAGCTTCCTGATTAGCGAAGAAGTCACGTCGAGCTCGGATTGTAATAATTACACCGCGTAACTAATGATGTTCCCGCCCCCACCTTTATCCCCTCCAGCTAACTCCCTACATTGAACTCCAACGCCGACCCATTCATTCCGAAGGGAAGGTCACTGGAGATTCCTCATGCCTTTCGTAAGCGTACGCATCACCCGCGATGGCGTTACCTCTGAGCAGAAAGCTCAGGTGATCGCCGAAATCACTGAAACCCTGGAACGCGTCCTGAAGAAGGATCCGCACCTGACCCACATCGTGATCGAAGAAGTCGACACCGATAACTGGGGCTACGCCGGCATCAGTACCACTAAGTACCGCAAGCAACTGGCTGAGGCGGAGGGCAAATCATGACCGCGTCCGTCTCCATCGATTTCATCTCCGACGTGGTGTGCCCGTGGTGTGCATTGGGTGCGACGGCGCTGGAGCAAGCGATCGAGAACGTGGCCGGTGAGATTTCAGTGGAGCTGACCTACAAGCCCTTCGAGTTGAACCCGGACATGCCGGCAGTCGGCGAAAAAGCGGTCGAGCATTTGATGCGCAAATATGGACGCACCGCCGCAGACGTCGCCGCTGGCAAAGCGATGCAGATCGAACGTGGCGCGGCTCTGGGGTTCAAGTTCGATCTGGACAAGCGCACTCACTTCTACAACACGTTTGATGCGCATCGGCTGCTGTTGTGGGCGTTGCAGGAAGGGCGGCAGGTCGCACTCAAGAAAATCCTGTTGCGCGCTTACTTCACCGACGGCCAGAACCCGAGCGATCGCGAAACGTTGGTGAGTCTGGCTGCTGAAGCGGGACTGGATGCGGCGGCGGCTCAAGAGGTGTTGGCGTCCGGCGCATTTGCCAAAGAAGTGCGTGAGCTTGAAGCGTTTTACCGCCAGCACGGCATCAACTCGGTCCCGGCCATGGTGCTGAACGGTCGCCACCTGGTGTCCGGTTCGCAGTCGGTCGAGTACTACGAACAAATGTTGAGACAAATGGCCAAGGCCCCCGCCGAAGCCTGATTACTTACTTATTCAAACCATTATTTATTAGTAGAGGTTCATCATGAGCAATTCGAAAAAAGTCATCGTTATCACTGGCGCATCCCAAGGCCTCGGCGCCGGCATGGTCAAAGCCTTCCGCGACCTGGATTACAAAGTTGTCGCCACTTCGCGTTCGATCAAACCGTCCACCGATCCGGACATCCTCACCGTGGCGGGCGACATCGGCAACCCGGAAGTCGCACAACAAGTCATCCGTGAAGCCATCGCACGTTTTGGTCGCATCGACACCCTGATCAACAACGCCGGCATCTTCATCGCCAAGCCGTTCACCGCCTACACCGCCGAAGACTACGCCAACGTGTTGTCGGTGAACCTGAACGGCTTCTTCTACATCACCCAACTCGCGATCAACGAGATGGAAAAGCAAGGCAAAGGCCACGTCGTCAACATCACCACCAGCCTGACAGATCACGCAATTGACGGTGTGCCGTCGGTACTGGCTTCGCTGACCAAAGGTGGTTTGAACGCAGCGACCAAGTCCTTGGCGATTGAGTACGCCAAGCGCGGGATTCGGGTGAATGCGGTTTCCCCTGGCATCATCAAGACCCCGATGCATGGTGAGGAAACCCATGCAGCGCTGGGCAGTCTGCACCCGGTCGGCCACATGGGCGAAATCAACGACATCGCTCAGGCGGTTGTGTATCTGGACAACGCCAACTTCGTCACTGGCGAAATCCTGCACGTCGATGGCGGTCAGAGCGCCGGTCACTAAGACCTCTTTGACTTGTCCACAGCGCCGTCGATCACTATCGACGGCGTTTTTATTGGAGAACGCAGGATGAACACCCACGCTCACAAGGTTTTCCTGATCACCGGCGTCAGTTCAGGTTTCGGCCTTGCCTTTTCGCAAGCAGCGCTGGCGGCGGGGCACACGGTGGTTGGCACGGTGCGGCGCGAATCCGAGTGCGCCGCGTTCGAAGCGCTGGACGCCCATCGCGCTAAAGCGTTCGTGCTCGACGTCACCGATTTCCCAGCCATCGAACCACTGGTGGCTGACATCCTGCGCGAGGTGGGGCAGATCGACGTGCTGGTGAACAACGCCGGCTATGGGCACGAAGGCATTCTCGAGGAATCGCCACTGACTGAAATGCAGCGCCAGTTCGACGTCAACGTGTTTGGCGCGGTGGCAATGATCAAAGCAGTCCTGCCCGGCATGCGTGAACGGCGCAGCGGGCATATCGTCAACATCACCTCCATGGCCGGCTTCATCACCTTGCCGGGCATCGCTTACTACAGCGGCAGCAAATTCGCCCTTGAAGGCATCAGCGAAGCGCTGGCCAAAGAAGTCGAAAGCCTGGGCATTCACGTAACCGCCGTCGCACCTGGCTCATTTCGCACCGAATGGGCGGGGCGCTCGATGATCCGATCCGGTCGCACCGTGAGTGACTACGACGCGGTGTTCGATCCAGTGCGCAAGGCGCGGGAAGAGAAGAGTGGCAAGCAGGCTGGTGATCCGCACAAAGCTGCGCAGGCGTTGATGACCTTGGTCGCTGCTGAAAAGCCGCCGGTTCATCTGTTGCTGGGTAAGGATGCGGTGAGGTTGGTGCGTGAAAAGATTGCGCGGTTGCAGGGGGAGATTGATGCTTGGGAGCATCTTTCGGTTTCTACGGAGTTTGAGTGATTGATGGCCGGTGTATAAAAATCCAGAACCCAGAAACAACAAAGCCCTCGTATTTCTACGAGGGCTTTGTTTTGTGGTGTCGGCAATAGATCTGAAAATCATCTGGGCGCCCCTCTCCTCTCGTAGGAGGCGAGTGATTCCATTCGCTACAGTCAGAAAAGCGCCACGTCTTCGTCGTCGGGGACTTCGTCCGTAACAATCACTCGTGCGTGTGCGCTGTGCTCATCCTCCATGCGCAACCCGAAGTAGCGGGTATCGTTGGCGTCCCAAAATGCCTCTATCTGCGCCATGGCTGCATGTTCAAGCAGCACCTCGGCGCTGTGCTCCAAGATGATCGAGTAACGTCGTTCGGTGTTCATTACAAAGGGGCTCGCAACGGCGGAGTGAAGTGGCAGGTTGTGCATAAGCACTGCTGTCATTATGCCGCCTCACTGATTTTCGACCGTAACCGCTCATCGTTTCGGTGAGATATGTAGATGCGCGGTACCAGAATTGGCTGCGCCGATTCCGCACCTTTGATGAATATAACCACCCTTCAGCGAGCGGGGCGCAAAAAGGGGCGAACACGGAACGGGGAGCCAGCAGAGGAAACCCAGGAGCGTAAGACCCATAAACGAAAAAGGCCCACCTTTCGGTGAGCCTTTTTCGATACTGCGTATGGTGCGGCACCAGGAGTCCAATAATAAATTAACTATTTGATTTATATGGTTTTTATTGTTTAGTATAAAATTTTATATCCCTAATACTACTCTAATCGATACCCGCAATTTATTAGGCTTTTCAGATCTTCCGCGGAACGTATTGTTAAGTGGGAGTGTGGAGGGTAGTGGTCGCAGATATCTGATTCGTATAATATTTTTTTGTATGGATGGAGCTTAGTTGTTATGCATTAAAAATGCAGAAATTATTTCTAGATATTGATGGCGTTATAGAGAAAATAATAAATTATAAATAATAAACGCAAAGCTGGACTGGAAATAATGCCCTTTACCTGCTTGAGCTATGTGTGATTGTTAGTTGATCTCTGTGCTCGGCAGGCGTTCGCGGTCGGTACCATGTATAAAGTTGTCGCTTAGTCTTGAGTTTTTTTACGTGAATAATGAAAGTTTTAGTTTTTACCCAGTCCCGGCAATCACATTTAAAATATTAAAGAGAAACAATGTCACTTGGGAAAGCGCTTGTCGGTTTCATGATTTTCGAATAAGTATAGCAGTTGTAATGTTGTATTCGGCCAGTCCATATTTTACAAGATGGAAAGTATAAAGTTAGTGTGTGTGTTTGAGATGGCCTCTTTAGATTATCAGATTATGTCGTCGGAACAATATTCACAAACGGTATTTCTACTCACAGTAAATGCACCAAAATCAAAGTTGCTTAAGTTAAATTCAATACGTTTATTTATTACCGCCAAAAATTTTAATGGCACACCAAAAATAACTTTAATTGCCTCTGTTGAGGTAATCGATGCGGAAACACCACATACGGGACCTATACTTCCAATTTTACGAGATTTTCTATTTAGTTTTTTTACACCAAATAGATCCGCAGCGTTCGTTGGAGTCAGCACTTGATCGAAACAGTGGAAGCAAGCGGTTAATCCTGGAATAACTACCTGCCCAATCAGCGTTAAGTGTAAATTATAACCGCCACCAATGATGTGTGGAGTTTTATATTTTAAACAGAAATCGGAAACTATCCTGGACGTTTTGTCAACGCTCGGAAAGTCTGCGCAATTTATAATTAAATTTTGTGTGTTAGGTAATGATCCTAAATCTTCGACAGATTCCATTTTTTTACAGATGGCCTTTATTTCAATACCATATGAATGCCTGATGCTGTCGCGAGCTGAGGTAGCTTTAGGCTTTCCGACGTCAGCCTCAAAGAACAAATCTTGTCTATGGAGGTTAGATGCCTCGACGACGTCATCATCCATTACAGTAATATTCTGGACACCAGCTTTTATCAAGCAATGCAAAACCCATGACCCTACAGCGCCAAGTCCGATGATAAGTACACTTGCCTTTGAGCCTTGCGAGATGGCCTTTTTAACTTCCGATGTGGAATGAAAATAACTTTCTAAAGTATTTATCAGTCGAGGGCGTGAGTCTACGTCAGACTGAGAGTACGGTTCATTCACTTCAATTAGAACGTATTTCTCTTGAAGAAATAGGGCTAGTGCACATAGCTCGTGAATTAAAATTTCTGGATACAAAGCGCTGATTGAACTAACTGTCAGCGAACCATCAAATCGGTGTAGTAATCCAATAATTTCAGGGTAACTCTGCTCGATAAAAAACCCGACCCTTAGATTGCTATCAAAAAACTCAACAATCTGTCCAAGGTGTACAATTGCAATGCAACTTCTTAACCTAAATACTTTATTTTCTACAGACATCGCAACCTTCCTTAGCTGAAATTTCCACCCACTCCACTTCACTTTTTCCGATCATGAACTCTCCACGCTGAGATAGCCTAGATTTATATGCCTCACCGCCTGCAATGTAGTTCAGCAGTTGTACACAAGCGTATGATGCAGAAAACAGAGACATACTGTAAGTTCCGCCGCTACCACCGATAACATGTGTTTTTGTGGGGTTGGTTTTATGTACCTTGTAAGATGGTTTCCAGTCAGCTAAGGCAACGCTGAAAAAATTGCTACAGCAATCAACACAGATAGACTCTCCAGGAATAAAAAAATCTCCTGTACTCATGAGGTGAGCATCAAACCCACCGGCAACATAAAGAGGGATATTCTTAGCCCACAAATAGCGCCCGAGTTTGACCGAAGTGTGACCTATATATGGTTCGTCGGCCGTGTTAATTACGACAGTGGCACTATCCACCAAACTGGATAGGACTGTTAAAGGTAGGAGTTTTTCCTGGATGCACTTGACGCTTACATCGGAGTTTATTTTTTCGATGTAACGCCTGAGAGCATGAACCTTCGGTTCTCCGATCTCATTAATTGAAAAATATGGATGCCGTTCGGAAGACTGTTGAGTGAGGGTCTTGTTATCTACAAGCGTAAAATTTGATACTCCAGCTCTTGCAAGATTAATTACAATAGAAGCCCCAACTGCCCCCACACCAAAAACAACGCAGTGGCTGTCAACGATTCGTTGATGAGCCTTATCTGCGGGCAACCCAAATATCCAATCAGACAAAAAGTTTATCTGTCGTGAGTATCGCGAGTCAGGGTCTGTACTCGAAGGGTATTCTAATACACCGTTAACGATTAAATAATCTAATATCGACTTGAGTTCATCGAGGTCTACTTCGAACCCAAAATCGGCTAAATGCTTCGAGAGGGGCTTTACTCCATCTAGGGCAGATAGTACTTCACTAAATGTAGGGTCAACCCGAATGGAAAGTTTTTGCCTAGTATTGATATGGTAAAACTGAATAGTGCAGACATGAGGTTCACCTGTGGACATGTATACATCCACGCTGTCTTTTATTTTTAAGACAGGATCATATGTGAAAGCTTCCATTCTTCATCCTACCGATAGGAATAGGTGCCAAATTCTTGGCACCGCTCCAAAATCAATATTGCAAAACACCGGCATTGGCTTCGAGATACTCATCCCAAGAATCTAAACTGCCATCATCAGATCCAATATCTTGACGGGTGCAAACTCGAGTGCAGCAATCGCTTCTGCTTCCTGAACAAGTCGTAGTGTACTTGGTACCGGCTTCAGGATGTTCTCCTACTTCGGAAAACTTCAAACTAACCTTCATTTTGACCATTGCTAACTCCGTTTACGTTATGGACACAGAGCGAAAACGATACCATAATGGCATTCTCATGTCACTTACAACTTTCACGAACGGAGTTACTGATGCAGGGAAGATCAGAAGAAAATTTCTTCACAGTTGTTGGTGCCAAAACAAACAACCTAAAAAGTCTAAATATTAGAATTAAGTTAAATTCATTGACCGCCATAACAGGGATAAGTGGTGGTGGGAAGTCTTCTTTAGCGTACGGCACGCTATTTTCAATCTGCAAACAGCAATTTAATCAGCTGGAGTTTGGAGCATATGATTATGCTACTTATAGCGTGGATTCATTTCATGGCTCATTACCTGCGATTGCGCTAACGCAAAACAATTTTAACTCAAACCCAAAATCGACAATTTATTCTTACCTAGATATTCCTAGTTACCTCTACTCAATCCTTCCGAACGACGACACATTAATCGATCATTCATCTCTTCGTTTAAATAAGCCAGGAAATGAATGTCCGCAGTGCGAAGGAAGTAGAGAGTCACTATCGTTGTCCGAAAGTCTCATTTTTGATGAATTTAAACCTTTGGAAAAAATCCCTTTCAAATGTTGGTTTGGGGCAAATCTATCTAAGCATACAGCTCTGCTTCGCGCTTTTTGTGAGGATGAAGGAATTGATCTGAAAAAATCGATTTCTGAGCTTTCAGTGCAGCAAAAAAATTTGGTCCTAAATGGCGAGTCGGCTAAAAAATTTAAAATAAGCTTTGCCTTTAGTGGGAAGAGGAGATCTAGAGAAGAACGTTACATAGGTCCAATAAAGAGCTTGGTGGAGTTCTCGCAGAGCGAAAAAGCATCACTATATGATGCTTATAGGAAGTTTTCAAAACCATCTCCGTGCTCCCATTGTGACGCAACTGGCCTGAACTTGAGTTTCTATAAGAAAAGCAAAGTATCTGGAATTTCTCTTTTTGAATTTTTAAAGTCTCCAATTTCTGAGGTTGTCACGCGGCTGAAATACTCAGGTAAAAGCCAACCTTCGGCATTAAAAGCATTAGTTACCCAACTGGAAACACTCATTGAACTTGGTTTGGGGTATCTTTCTTTGGTAAGACAGGTCCCCACCCTGTCTGGTGGAGAGTTACAAAAACTTAGGTTTGGTCAAATATGTAATACTTCAATTTCTGGGGTTATGTTTGTTTTGGACGAAATTTCGTCGCAAATATCTACAAATGCTCATGATCTTTTGATTGAGAAGATGAGAAAAATATGCGCTAACGGAAATACAATTGTAATGATTGAGCATAATCATTACTTTATCCAATCGGCAGACCAAGTAATTTGCATAGGTCCAGCGCCGGGAAATGAGGGTGGCTATATTGTACCTTATGTAGCTCCTGAGCATTCTGTACTTGAAAGAGATAAAGAGTATAAGTCGGCGGACTTTTTTCCTCTCCCCAAAGTAAGCAAGAATAATGTTTCAAATGTCCTAGCGTCTATTCCCAAGAATGCTATTACCGGAATATGCGGCGTTTCTGGTTCGGGTAAGTCCTCTTATGCAGCCGCTATTAGTGAAGTATTTCCCGAAGCTCACTACGTTTCGCAAAAGCAAATGCGTGGAAACGTTAGGTCTACTATATCTACAGCTCTAGATTTGAGCGCAAGTATCGCGAATATTTACTCAAAAAACACTGATATGGCTAAGGAGCTTTTCCTGCCTCAACCAGGTAAGTTAGGTTGCTGTGATGTCTGCGGTGGAACAGGGGTCGTAGACTTTGCTAGGACTTTTGAGAAAACGATTAAGATAACCTGTTCTCTCTGTGAGGGTTCATTGTTTTCAGAAGTTGTCGATCTTATTAAAGTGTTTAACATGAATGTGAAGGAGTTTTATGGTTCACCTCTTCACTCTCTGCCTAATGATCTGGTTGTGCAAAGTAAAAAGTTGAGCTCTGTAATAAAAATCGCTGAGGCTCTTGGGGTATCCCACTTGAGTCTAAATAGGAAAATCGGAAGTTTGTCAGGGGGCGAATCTCGCCGTATTAAATTGCTGCAAGCATTAATCTCTCCAAGTAAAGACAAAATACTGATAATAGATGAGCCTGGCGCTGGGCTGGATAGTGCTTCTGCAGTTAAAGCCATAACTCATATTGGCGATTGCGCTGCTTATTTTAAGGCTATTTTGGTGATAGACCATAAGCCGGAAATACTTGATCGATGCAATTATATCTTAGAGTTTGGCCCGGGCGCTGGGCCAGCGGGAGGGGAACTTATATACTCTGGGTTGCCATTCAGCAGGAGTAGAGCAGTATAAGGGTTGGTTTTTTAGCGAAAAATCTGTGATAGATGATTTGAAAGGTAAGCCTCTCAATTGTGAAATAATGGGAGGTTTACGCGATTTGCCCTTGTTTTTGTTTATTCCTTCCCTGCCTTTACTTTGTGTAGAGTAGTTAATGCAGCGTCCTCTATAGATGCCGGCCTTCGCGAAGCTTTTTTGAACTGCCAGGATTTGTTTAAGCGAGTAGTGAGTAAATGCACGGTCAGCAGATAGTAAAAACGCGTCGACTTAGTGCTGGTTCAGGTGCTGATTTAGAAACCAGTCAAGATGTTTTCGCTGCCAGGCCCATGGATTATCTCGGTACCAGCGATTAGAAATCGCCGCTTGAATGGCCTTTGCTTGGCGTAGGTGACGCTCACGTGTGGCATGCGATCCGGTCAGAACGCCCGCCAGGAACAGCTCCATATCGAATGGTTTGTTGCTCATGTTCGACCACCGATGTAGGCCGATACCACGTCGATACGGCCATGCCCCAGTTCATAGCTGATTTGGTCTCGGGCCTGCTGATCGAGGGGCTGGTCGAGTTGGTAGCAACGACCACCGTTGATGGGCGCGGGATGATGGGTGATTTGCTTATAGCGTTCGCACGCATAGGCCGCTCGCAATTCGTGGAAGCCCTTGAGTTTGTGCGTATGGAGAATCTCCCGTGCGGGGCGAACGATTACCTGTTGGAAATCGAGGTAGCGTTCATTTGCTGCAAGCAGGTTGCGGCTACCATCAGAAGGGACTTGAAGGGCGAATGCCAGTGCGTCGCGGATGTGCTCATCCACCGTTATCCACCGAGGGGCCGAGGCTCCCGAGCGTCCAGCTTTGGTGCCGTCCTGGATGTTGATACTCCCGAGTTGCTCGGCTTCCCGTTGCAGTCGAGGAGGGTCGGCCAAAATGGCCGCGCGCAAGCGCATTCCGGCGACTCGCGCCAAATGCACGATGGCGGCAGCGCGTTGCATTTGGTGTTCGCAGAGTACGTCGACGATCCGTTTCACATGTTCGCGATCTTGGCCTTGCGGCACCGATTGACGAACACTGGTGCGCCGCATTCCCAACGCCTTGCTCGAACTCACGACCTTCACATACTGATCACCGCGAAGCGCAGCCATGGTCCGGTTCACGCTGGACAATCGGTTTTGCGCGGTGGCGATGCTTATAGCGCCTTGTTCAACTTGCTGACGCAGATATCCGGCGTACTCCAGCAGGGTCTGCCGATCAATTTGTCGCGCATCGTTAATACCTGGTCCATCCTCCGACCGACACCACCGAACAAACGCGTGCCAGCGATCACTGTGCGCTGTAACGGTCCCATAGTGCCTACCGCTGAACATGTCTTTCAGCGCTTGCGGCCCGGCATAGCTCAGTTGCCGACCATCGCCAAAATTCCGCCCGTCCCGTCTACCTACCAGTGCCATGATCAAACTCCTCTCGAAGCCAAACCTTTGAGACTTTCCCCACGTCATCCCGCCAAAGATGTTGAGTGTTATCAGGGATCAAGGCCCCTGCGACCTGTGAGGGTTGTCCACTGCGCGGGACTAGCGGCTCTTTACGACCGAGAGCTTGGGCTTCTCATGATCTGGCCTCCTGAACACTTCCGAAGACGTGGGCGGATGGAGGCTGCGCTGGCGGACGAGACCGGCGCCGCGAGATCTTGAGTCAGGTGAAGGCAGTGAGGCGATGACCGGGGCGTGCCTGACTGTCAGTCAGGTGCAGTCTATTCCCTGGGCTCCGTCACGTCCTCAGCAACCAAGCTCTGCTAGAAATTGAATGATGCTGCTACGCTTGAGAAGGGCTCTCTTGGCCTATGTAAAATAGATGCGCAAGCGAAAAAAAGCCCTACGTGGTAGGGCTTTTCATTACAGCGAGGCTAGCTCTCTGACAAGGTTGGGCATGTAGCTGACTCTCGCGGGCTGACCCTTGAGGCCAAGCAGAGGGTAAACTTGCCCACCGATACCAGGCGTGATCTCGCCGTCTTCTGCTTTTTCGCTATCAACTGCGAACACCAGAAACTCGAACTTGTCAGCAATGTAGCTCGGGAACTCATCGCGTAATGCTTTTTCAGAGCTGATGTGCATCACTGGTGAGACGATATATATCTTCTCGGGATTCACATGCTCGATAAGCTCAAGAAGGTTAGTTCGCACAACGCAACTGCCTGAAATGATCGACTTGGCAATAACCAAAACCGTGGCACCTTCATATCCAGGTTCTAGGAATTTATGCACGACTGGAGCAATGCTTCCACCTGGAATGGAGTAATGGTTATTCCAAAATACTGCAGCTTTGGTGGAGTGATTTTCCTTCAGGCAGTCATAAATACCCTTGCTGAGGTAATCGGCGTCCTCTGCGGTTGACGCTAAAAGGCATTGCTTGTGTGCCGGAATTTTCTGATTAAGCACTCCACCCAGCAGTTCTCCCAGCGCACGCATGGTGGCCGAGTAAGCTTGCGGGTTATCCGTCGATGATAGAAGGCTGTCCAAGGCTGCCTTAGCTTCACCTTTAGCAAGTGCACTGTATTTCCTATTCACAATGCTCATTGACGGTTTTCCCCTGTGGGCAAATGGTCATCTAACGTCTCTGCTTCAAGTGACATCAGAAAAACAACGATGTCTCCAGGCTTTTTGAGCTTGGCCAGAGCTTGAGGTGACGGGCTAGCAATGCTTGAGGTAACCCTCGCCTGCATCCCATTGTAGCTGACAATAAAAGCGCCGCATTCTACCGTCACAGAAGGCATTTGGAAAGCGGCCAGCAGGTCTGTGAGCCAAGTGGGTGCATCGGATTCCTGCAGATTTTTGACCGTCACGACCCCAACTTCCTCTTCTTCTATACCGTTGGGCACGAAGCTTGCGAATACATCAGGATGAGACATCGCTTTGGCTTTGGTCAGGACGTCCAGTACCGTACGGCCATGTTCATTGTCCGCGCACCACTGGCCTAGCACCAATCTAAAGGCCGCGTCAACGTTTGACAAGCTTTGGGTGGTACACAGCTTATTCAGCGCCTCACGTAAAGGGCCATGTCCAATTACCAACTGGGTGGACGAGGTGTGGTAGGGGAAATGCTCGGACAGGCAGTAATCCTTCATATCTGCAGGGATTTTTGCGTCATTGGCTGCAGCCTTGTCGATGCTACTGACGAGTAATACCTGGGTGGAAATTTTGCTCAGATGAAGGTCATGGTCGATGATTTGCTGCATACCGAAGCGGCACTGCATCTCCTCATCCCAGCTAGCGGGATCACCGTCTGAATTCTTGGCTTGGTAGTTGGTTTTTTGTGCGGCAGACAAATGGCGGACACATAGATCATCGACGAAAGCGGTTTCCTGGCAGGTGATGTGGTAGTCGCCATACTCTCTTGCCTCGACGTTCGATGCTATGAGGCAGATTTTGTTAGCCGCGAAAAAATTCTCGAAGTCCGAGCCTTTCTTGTTGTTTTTGCCGCCTCGACCGATGTTCGTCAGCTTTTTCGCGAGCTCGGCTCCGAATTGCTGCTCTACGAACTGCGTCACTTCCGTGTCAGACATTTCTTTCATCGGTCGGCCCCTTGGTTAGTCACTTCATTATCTCCATCACCTAACAGCCAGTCGAGGGCATGTGGGCGGATTGCCATCCAAAGCTTTAATAGGCTGCAGTGTTTGTAGAGATAAGCACAGATGTCCTTACTCAGTCACGCTGGGCTTGTGACGAAGGCGAGTGACATTCTTGCCGATATGGTTAGCCAATTCGTGGGGCGTAAGGTGCTCCTGCCGATTGGCCTCAAGGTACCGGCTCCACCAGTTCTTGATCAGTCGGCGCTCCTCGATGAACTCAGCCTTGTGGATATAGGCCGCTCGGACGTTATTCCTCTCCTTGTGGCTCATCTGCCTTTCAATGGCTGTCTCCGACCACAGCCCTGACTCAATCAGCGCGCTACAGGCCATCGAACGAAACCCATGCCCGCAGATTTCGGTTTTGGTGTCATAGCCCATTTTTCTGAGCGCGCTGTTCACCGTGTTTTCAGACATGGGCTTCCAGGGCTTGGCATCGCCTGCAAACACCAAGTCGAATTTGCCGGTGAGGACGTGGATCTGTTCAAGCAGAGTCACGGCTTGCGGCGATAAGGGTACAAGGTGGATGTCCCCTGCCATCTTCGTACCCCTTGTGGAAAAGGGTACTCCTTCCAGCGCGGAGCGAGTGTCCGGTATCTCCCAGGTGCCGCGCTTGAGGTCGAACTCGCTCCAGCGGGCGAAGCGCAGTTCGCTGGAGCGGACGAACACATGCAGCGAGAGCATGACCGTCAGCCGGGTAAGTGCGCGGCCTCTGTAGGTGTCGATGCGCTCCTGCAATTCAGGCAGACGCGATAAGGGTAAAGCAGGGCGGTGAATCACCCTCGGTGCTTTGATCAAACCTTCAAGGTCGGAGGCAGGATTTGCCGCGATCTGTCGAGCACGTTTCGCCTCGCGCATGATGCTTTGCAGGTAGTTTTGTACCCTTAACGCGACGTCAATCGTGCCACGCTTCTGGATTGCTTCCAGAGGTTGCATCAGGTCATGGGTGTCCAGATCGACAATAGAGCGAGCGCCGATCAGCGGGAAGACATGGGTTTTGAGGCGGCTCAGGACCGTCTTGGCATGGCCCGGAGCCCATTTGGTAGACATCGCTTTGTGCCATTCCAGTGCAGCGCTTTCAAAGGTTCGGCCTTTGATTGCGGCCTGCGTCTTGGCTTGGTGTTTGGTCTCTATGGGGTCGATGCCTTTCGCCAGCATCCGCTTGACCTCCAGGCGCTTGTTGCGCGCATCGGCAAGGCCGACCACGGGATAGCTGCCGAACGAGGTCAGTCCTTCGCGTCCATCAGGTTTGACATACCTGAGACGCCAGCCTTTACGGCCATTGGGTTGGACTAGAAGGTAGAGGCCGTCGCCGTCGAAAAGCTTGTAAGCGCGGTCAGTGGGCTTGGCTGAGCGGCAAGCCGAATCGGAGAGTGGAGCAGTGGTGCGCGACATAAGGGTACTCCCCCTTTATCGAATTACCTTACCCCTAACACTACCCCTAAAACGGTTGGAATCCACCAGTTTCTGACGGAAACCGACGGAACGCCAAAACGAAAAAACCCGCCAGAAGGCGGGTTTTTCGGGAGTTTCAGAGATTTTGAAAGCCTTCTCTGGAACCTTGGATGGTGCCGGCACCAGGAGTCG
The DNA here is from genome assembly GCF_007993905.1 of Pseudomonas sp. SJZ077. Classification (NCBI taxonomy): domain Bacteria; kingdom Pseudomonadati; phylum Pseudomonadota; class Gammaproteobacteria; order Pseudomonadales; family Pseudomonadaceae; genus Pseudomonas; species Pseudomonas sp. SJZ077. The sequence goes on along the minus strand of NZ_VIUJ01000013.1, from coordinate 19,364 downwards.
AACCCGGGACCTACTGATTACAAGTCAGTTGCTCTACCAACTGAGCTATACCGGCGTGTTAGGGCGACGATTATAGCGATTGGATTGGTTCTGTAAACCCCTGAATTCAGACTATTTTTGCGCAGGCGTCACGTCAGGCGCGAAGCAGGGTTTTCTTGAGTTTCTGAAGGGCTTTCCAGGTGCGGCTGTTTTGCATCGCGCGCAGCTGTGCTTCGGCCTGTTCGGCGCGTTGAAGGGCGGCGGCGAGTTGGTGTTCGGCGTCGCTGACGGGGTGGCTGAAGTTGTGGCCTTTGCAGAACTGGAACTCGTCCAGGTTGCACGGCGGGATGTCGAAGGCGGGTTTGAGGTTCAGGTGTTCGTTGGCCAGGTAGTAGGTGTTGATGCCGTCGAACAGGATGGACTGATAGCCGGCGTCGGTGACGAGGGTTTCCCAGGTCTGGTCGCGGTCCCATGGGGTTTCGATGAGGATGACCCACGGCCGCCATTGGCTGAAGTCCATGCCGCGCAGGACGGTTTCTTCGTGGCCTTCGACGTCGATTTTCAGAAAGTGGATCTCGCGGCCCGGGGCGTGTTCTTCGCAGATGGAGGTCAGGGTGCGGGATTGGACGGTCTGGCTGCGCACGTCCATGCCGGCGTCTTTGTGCATTTGCGCCATGGCCGGATCGAGGGTGGAGAGGCCGGTGCCGGCGATGCCGTAGAAGGTCAGGTCGTTGGCGCTTTCACCTGCCACGCATTGCAGGTTGGTGTCTTTGGCGCGTTCCTGGCACAGCGCTTCGTAATAATTGGGCATCGGTTCAACGTTGATGCCGGTCCAGCCACGGTCATAGAAAGCTTTTGTCACGGAGTCGTGAGTGGGGTGGTTGGCACCGACGTCGATATAGAAGCCGTTTTCGACGGTTTTGAGGGCGCGCCACAGGCGTATGTCTTCGAAATTCTGTGCGTAAGAAATGAACGTCACTGTGGCTTCCTGTCTGTCAGAGATTTCTTGTTCGTGGGCGCACTTTGGCGCTCTTGTCTGCCTGTATAACAAGGGTGATCGCGGCACGCAATTTTCCGCCGAGCGCGACCGGGTTTCGGCGGTTATGTCCTTTTCGTCGGACGCTTATGCACAACGGCCGCACTCAGGAGTGGCGCTCATGACTTTTTTGTGGACCCATTCTCATTTGTGCGCAAATGCCTGTTTTTCTCGGTTTTTTATCATGTGTACGAAAATTGAACAGTAGCGTTTCGCCGCTGAAACAGGCGGTTATATTGGATCCATGATAATTCCATCAACAGAGTTATCCACAGGCTGTGGCTTTTTACGGACGTTCTGCCAAGAGCAGGAAATTGCGCGGCGTGAGCGGGGTTTTGCAGAAGGTGCCGAGGCGAACGGTGTAGCCCTGATCGGCCAGGAAAAGTGCCCGATCGAGTACCAGCCAAAGCTCCAGCGGGCGTCGGAAAAGGCCACGCAGCAATTCCAGATTGCGCACTTCGGCAAGTCGCTGCCAGCCAGCGGCTTCGAGTGCTGACCAATCTTGCGGGCCGGTTGTGGATAACTCTTTCAACGCGGCCAAATGATGGCAGTAGTCGGCGAAGGATCTATCCAGCCAGGCGCTCGGTAGGGAGGGAGTTGGCAGGTACTCGTCAACGCCACGCAGTTGTCTTTGCAGCAAGTCGAAGCCGAGGCGCCGGGCCATGGAAGTGTCGCGCTGACGTCTGACGCGAGCCCCGGCGGTGACGGTTTCGCTCATCGGCAACGAGAGATCGTCGAGGGAGAGTTGTAGGTCGGATCGCAAACCGGCCGGGGAAAGCGGTTGGTACGCAGTAAGGCTGATTCGGTTATAGCAGCAGGGCGCGATGGCCAATTGTTTGCAGCCTGCGGCGCTGGCCAATTGAATGAGCCGCACGTGCAGATCACCACAAGCATGCAGCGCAACGGGCGTGTGATCGGCATTCAACATCGCAATGGTATCCGCCGCGAGCACATCCTGTTCGACATGCAGCGCATGCAGGTGATGGCGTTGACTGAGCGTCTGGCCGCTGGAAACCAGCGCAGGGTCGTATTCCAGGCAGGTCAGTTGTTGGCCGTGTTGCAGCAACCGTCGACCCAAATGGCCCTTGCCTGAACACCAGTCCAGCCAATGCCTGGGCGGCGTGGTAAACGACAAACGACTGGCGAACGCTTCAATCTGCTGCCACTTACGGCCCGGCACATCGACATTCAATCGATGCCCGGCCGCTTCCAATGCATGCGCCGGCAACTCGCCCACCGAATCCAGCTCAAGGGACAGCGCCGCCAACGCAGCAAATGGCTGCGGCGCATCCAGCAAACCGGGTTGGTTATGGCTGCTTTCCGCATCCTCCAGCGACCGGCCGCGTAGCCACGTTGCCAGTTCCGGGTAGGACGCTTCCCAAGGAAGTTGCAGATGAGTAAACGGACGAGGTTTCCACAACGCCTGATGCTTTATCAGAAAAGCATCCAGCGCCGTGAAACGGGCGAGCAGGGCCTCGCCCGTCAGCACAGGAGAATCAGCGCCCTTGGCAGGCATCGACGCGCAGCCAGCGCTCCAGCAGCTTGAAGCCACGCACCAGCACGTAAGCCATCAGCAGGTAGAACATGCCCGCGGCGAAGAAGATCTCCACCGGCAGGTAAGTCCGGGCAATGATGGTGCGGGCCATGCCGGTCAGTTCCAACAGGGTCACGGTGCTGGCCAGCGCGCTGGCCTTGAGCATCAGGATCACTTCGTTGCTGTAGGCCGGCAGGCCGATGCGCGCGGCACGGGGCAAGATGATGTAGAACAGCGCTTTCGGTCGGGACATGCCCAGCGCCCGCGCGGCCTCGATCTCGCCCGGCGGGATCGCCTGAATTGCACCACGCAGGATTTCGGCGATGTAGGCCGCCGTGTGCAGGGTCATGGTCGCCGTGGCACACCAGAACGGATCGCGCAGGTACGGCCACATCGAGCTGTTACGGACCGCATCGAACTGCGCCAGGCCGTAATAGACCAGGAACAGCTGAACCAGCAACGGCGTGCCCCGGAAAAAGAAGATGTAGGCATAGGGAAATGCCCGCACGTACCAGAGCCGCGATGAGCGCGCGATGCCCAGCGGAATGGCCAGCAGCAAACCCGCAATGACGGCGATGGCCACCAGTTCCAGGGTCAGTGTGGCGCCCTGGGCCAGCTTCGGCAGCCACTTGATGATGACTTCCCAGTTCATTGGGTGCTCCTCGCGAAGCCGCGAGCGGCGCGTTTTTCCATGAAGTACATGCCCGTCATGGCCAGAATGGTCAGGCCCAGGTACATGAACGCGGCCACCATATAGAAGGTGAACGGCTGTTTGGACACGGTCACGCCGATTTGCGCGTGACGCATGATTTCTTCCAGGCCGATCACTGACACCAGTGCCGTGTCCTTCATCAGGATCATGAACAGGTTGCCCAGGCCGGGCAGGGCGATGCGCCACATCTGCGGCATGATCAACCGGGTGAAGATGCGAAACTTCGACAGGCCCAACGCCACGCCGGCCTCACGGTGACCTTTGGGAATCGCCAGGATCGCACCGCGGAACACTTCCGTGGCGTAGGCGCCGAAGCACAGCCCCAGCGCAATCACGCCAGCGGCGAAGGCATTGAGTTCGAGGTCGGGATTGCCGAAAAACTCGCCCAGGGCACGCATCAGGTTGACCGTGCCGAAGTAGATTAGCAGCACCCACAGTAATTCCGGGATGCCGCGAACCAGTGTCGAATAAGTGCCGCCAAGCCATTGCAGCGGCTTGTACGGGGAAGTCTTGGCCAAGGCGCCTAGCAGACCGAGCACCAGCCCGAGGCACAGGGCCGAGAGTGCCAGTTTCACAGTCATCAGCGCGCCAGCGGCGAGTGCCGGGCCGAATCCGTAGAGATCGATAGTCATGGATTTCTTTTCAATGTGCAGCAGGCAATGCCAAGGGCTGGCGCCGTCAAAGAACGGCGCCGGCCAGGCAAGTCAGAATCAATAGATGCTGAACGGGAAGTACTTGTCGTTGATCTTCTTGTAAGTGCCGTCTTCGACGATTTCTTTCAGGGCAAGGTTCAGCTTCGCGCGCAGGGTGTCGCCTTTACGTACAGCGATACCAATCTTGTCGCTTTCTTCCACCGGGTCGCCCTTGAATTCATACGAACGACCGGCGTCGCTTTTCAGCCATTCGTAGTTGACGTATTTGTCGGCCAGGATGCCGTCCAGGCGACCGGAGGTCAGGTCCAGGTAGGCGTTTTCCTGGGTGTCGTAGAGTTTGACTTCGACGTCTTTCATGTTGTCTTCCATCCAGGTGCCGGCGAGGGTCGCACGTTGTGCGCCGATCACTTTGCCTTTCAGGGAATCCTTGTCGGTTTTGAACTCTTTGTCTTTCGGCGCGATGAACTGCAGTTTGTTCGAGTAGTACGGCTCGGTGAAGTCGACCGCTTGCTTGCGCTCGTCGGTGATCGACATCGAGGAGATCAGGAAGTCGAACTTCTTGGCGTTCAGGGCCGGGATGATGCCGTCCCAGTCGGACGTGACCACGGTGCAATCGACTTTCATCTTGGCGCACAGGGCGTCGCCGATTTCCTTGTCGAAGCCGACGACATTGCCACTGGCATCTTTATTGTTGAACGGCGGGTAGGCCGCTTCGATGCCCATCTTCAGGGTTTCAGCCATGGCACCGGCGCTGAACGCCAGGGTGACGGCGGCAGCCAGGAAGACTTTTTTGAAGTTCTGCATGCGGGTAGCTCCGTTAGCGGTTGCTGGACATGAATTGTTTGCAGCGTGCCGAAAGCGGGTTTTCGAACACCTGCTGTGGCGATCCTTGCTCTTCTACCAAGCCCTGGTGGAGGAATACCACCTCGCTGGACACCTGACGGGCAAAGCCCATTTCGTGGGTGACCAGCAGCATGGTGCGGCCTTCTTCGGCCAGTGCGCGGATGACATTAAGTACTTCCTGGACCATTTCCGGGTCAAGGGCGGAAGTCGGTTCGTCGAACAGGATCACCTTGGGCTGCATGGCCAGCGTGCGGGCGATGGCCGCGCGTTGTTGCTGGCCGCCGGACAGTTGCGCCGGATAGGCGTGACGCTTGTCAGCGATGCCGACCTTGGCCAGCAGGGCTTCGGCGACTTCGATGGCTTCGGCCTTGCTCTGGCCGAGCACCCGGCGCGGGGCTTCGATGATGTTGTCGAGCACGCTCATGTGCGGCCACAGATTAAAGTTTTGAAACACAAAACCAATCTCGCTGCGCAGACGGTTGATCTGCTTGCCGTCGGCAGCCACCAGTTCGCCGTTCTTGGCGGCTTTGAGCTTGAGTTCTTCACCGGCCACCAGGATCTGGCCCTGGTGCGGGTTTTCCAGCAGGTTGATGCAACGCAGGAATGTGGACTTGCCGGAACCGGAAGAACCCAGGATCGAGATCACGTCGCCGTCGCGGGCGGTCAGCGAGATGCCTTTGAGCACCTCGAGCTGTCCGTAGCGTTTGTGCAAGTTGCGAATTTCAAGCGCGGGCGTGGCCTCAGCCATGTGCGTTCCTCATAGTGTTTCGCTCCTGCTGTTGGTTGGCCTTCCTGGCGAGGCGGCCAAGCTAGCATAGCGTTCGAATGGCAGCCAACAGCGCTACGGGCGGTAAACGGGTGGCATGTGGCAGGTTGTCGCATCGGTACAGCAGACTGTCGCGCTGCTATCAACCGAACAGCCGTTTGAACCAGCTGTCCCGCGGGTGTCGCGTAAAAAAGGGCGCGATGTTGCCAGCTTTGACGGGGTGTTGGAAGCGCTAACCGGCCAAACGTTCCTGATCTGCACTTTTATTGTGCGTCGACACATTTTCGGGTGTGTTTCTGGTGCGTTGTTTCGTTCTCAAAGTGGGTCGCAGGGTAACGCTCTGGCGAATTGCCATTAATCTCAATGACTTGCGATGACTGTCCGGTCACGCCGCAGGCCCTGTGCTTCGGGAGTTTGAAACATTTTGGCGCAATTATTGCGTGCAGAATATGGAACGCCCTGTTGGTTTCTTTTTACGAGAAGGAACGCCGGACGGGATGGATGCAAATCGCTTTCCCTTACAAAGGTAGTTTCAATGAGCAGTACCCCAAGCTCCAATGGCCTCGAACAGGGGCTCAAACCGCGTCATGTGACCATGCTGTCGATCGCCGGGGTTATCGGCGCCGGCCTGTTCGTCGGCTCCGGCCACGCCATCGCCGCCGCAGGCCCGGCCGTGCTGTTGGCGTACGCCGCCGCCGGTGCTCTGGTGGTGCTGGTCATGCGCATGCTCGGCGAGATGGCTGTCGCCTCGCCAGACACGGGCTCCTTTTCGACCTACGCCGATCGCGCGATCGGTCACTGGGCCGGTTTCACCATCGGCTGGTTGTACTGGTGGTTCTGGGTATTGGTGATCCCGTTGGAGGCCAATGCCGCCGCGACCATCCTGCATGCCTGGTTTCCCAACGTGGCGATCTGGGCCTTCACTTTGGTCATCACTTTGCTGCTGACAGTGACCAACCTGTTCAGCGTGAAGAACTACGGTGAGTTCGAATTCTGGTTCGCCCTGGTCAAAGTCATCGCGATCATCGGTTTCATCGCACTTGGCATCATGGCGATCTTCGGCTACCTGCCGAACAGCCAGGTCAGCGGCGTTTCGCATTTGTTCGACACCCAGGGCTTCCTGCCAAACGGCATGGGCGCGGTGTTGGGCGCTATTCTGACCACCATGTTTTCCTTCATGGGTACCGAGATCGTGACCATCGCGGCCGCGGAATCGAAGAACCCGGGCCAGCAAATCTCAAAGGCCACCAACTCGGTGATCTGGCGGATTGGTTTGTTCTACCTCGTGTCGATCTTCATCGTCGTGGCCCTGGTGCCATGGAATGATCCGGTACTGGCCGCTGTCGGTTCCTACCAGACTGTGCTTGAGCGTATGGGCATCCCGAATGCCAAACTGATCGTCGACATCGTGGTGCTGGTCGCTGTGACCAGCTGCCTGAACTCGGCGCTCTATACCGCTTCGCGCATGATGTTCTCCCTGGGCAAGCGCGGTGATGCGCCGGCCGTTTCCCAACGCACCAACAAGAGCGGCACGCCGTACTGGGCCGTCATGTTGTCGACTGGCGCAGCGTTCCTTGCCGTGTTCGCCAACTACGTAGCCCCGGCTGCGGTGTTCGAATTCCTGCTGGCCAGTTCCGGCGCCATCGCGCTGCTGGTGTACCTGGTGATCGCGATTTCGCAGCTGCGTATGCGCAAACAACGTATGGCTCGCGGCGAAAAAATCGCCTTCAGCATGTGGCTGTTCCCGGTCCTGACCTATGCGGTGATCATCTTCATCGTCGCGGCCCTGACCATCATGCTGTTCCAGGAAGCCCACCGCGTCGAGATCCTCGCGACAGGTCTGCTGAGCTTGTTGGTCGTGGCTGCGGGCTTGTTCGTAGCGCGCCGTCGTCGCAACGAGCAGTTGATCGCAGCGGTTGCGCGCTGAGTGTTCTGACACTGTAGAAACACAGAAACGACCGCCATCAGAAATGATCGCGGTCGTTTTTGTTTTCATTCAGACGAGTGATCGGGCGTTTACCTGATGGACACAGTGATGGCTAGATAGTAGCCTTCTCGCCGAATGTGTATCTCGCTGTTGCGGGGTGCGATGGAGTTTCAGGACACGGATTGTTCGACGCCCCCAGCCTTCCTGGCTAAAGCCCCGACCCTTTCTTGCCTGCTCCCTCATCTGACGCGAGTCACAGATGCATTTGCGTGTGCTTGCCGTTTAAAGCGCTGCATGGAGAGCCCGGCCATCCAGCCAACCCATTGGGGCATCAAGGAGACAGGCATGGCGTTTACATCGGTTGTGTTCAAAAATCCTAACACCGGTGCCATGAAAGAAGCGCCAATCGGCTTCTCGTGGACCGTGTTTTTCTTTGGCTTTTTCCCGGCTTTGTTCCGTGGTGATTTCAAGTGGGCGGCGATCATGTTCGTCGTGGCCTGCTTCACGTTCAGCCTCAGCAACCTGGTGTTCATGTTCATCTACAACAAGCTGTACGTTAAGGACCTGATCGATGCCGGCTACAAGGCTCAGTCCATCGCCAAAGGCGAACTGGGTTATGCCAGCGCCAAGCTGGGTTTTGATATTCCGCGTCTGGAAGGTGTTGCTGCCTGATTGTTGTTTGAAGGTTTAAAAAAACGGCCGCTGTCAGTGATGACAAGCGGCCTTTTTTTTTCGTTAGCTTTATTCGATTCAATCGGGATGAACCCAATCCTCTACACGTAATCCTGGTACCCGTTCGAACTCACGCAGATTGTTGGTGACGACAATTAACCCTCGTGAGCGCGCATGTCCGGCAATCATTTGGTCATAGGGACCAATGGGCGTTCCGGCCTTCGCTAGCTCGGACCGTATCATTCCGGTATGCGCGGCTGCTTCATTGTCGAAAGGGAAAACTTCAAGGCGGGCTGTGAAGCCTTCAATTACCGCGAGGTTCTTTTCGGGGGTCGCTGATTTTTCGGCACCGTAGATCAACTCCATCAGCGTAATCGCGCTGATGCATAACTGTCCGTCATGCAAGTTGAAAGCTTCTCTGACTATTTGCGGTTTGTTCTTGATGGTGAAAATACAGATATTGGTATCGAGCATGAACTTGATCATCAGAACGACTCACGCTCCTGATCGGCGGGTTGTTGGCGATCAGTCATAAAATCTGTGCTGACGTTATCTCCATCGAACCAGCTATCCCATGTCTCGTCTGCAGGCGTAATGATGCGAGCCCGACCGATGGCAAATACGTTGACCCGTTTGACGTCACTTGGCATCGCCACAGCTTTCGGCAGACGGACAGCCTGGCTTCGATTGCTCATGAAAAGGGTAGTCTGTTCCATTGTGGCCTCCTGCGTTTTTACTGGTGTCTGAGTCCAGAGAATAGATCTCTATTGGGATATGTCAATGGGATATACCTATCCGATGACGAGAGGTCGATGAGCTTTGGAAATGGACATAAAAAACGGCCGCTGTCAGTGATGACAAGCGGCCGTTTTTGCTTTCAAGGGCGAGTATTTATTCGCTCTTGTCTTCCTGCGCATCCAGCGACTGACGATAGCTGTCCAGCGCATCGCCAAAATCAGTGATGAACTGCGGATCGGTCAGCCACGCCTGTGCGGCATCGCGGTCCATGCCATCGGTCCACATGCGGTAGTCGATCAGCATGTCGGCGGCCAGGTGAGTGGCGGCCATGGCTTCGTTGTCGGCATTTTCCATGTCCAGCAGTTCGGGGTGGTCGCTGATGATTTCGGCGAGGTCCGACAGCAGGGCCTGCAGCATGTCGTTGCGGCTGATGGCTTCGGCGTCGCGCATTTTGCTGAACATCGCCAGGGTGTATTCCGGGATCGGCTCGCCGATTTCGCCCAGGTCATCGTCCAGTGCGGCGGGTTTGCGGCCGTGGATGTTGATTTGTTTGGCTTTGATCTTGGCCCGTTTGGCGCGTTTTTGCTGTTTGTTCAGGGATGCCATTAAATTCAGTTCGCTTTCTGTTGGGTTTGGGCCGCAATGACGTCGGACGCCGCGACATAGTCAGCCTGGAAGGCTGGCGATTCGATCCACGCCAGGGCGCCGGCTTCATCGACTTCGGTGGACCATTGGCGATATTCGATCAGCGCTGCGAGGATGAAATCCATCGCACCTTCTTCGCCTTCCTGCTCGTACACCAGTTCCAGCAGCGGGTCTTCGAGGAAGGCCATGCACATTGCTTGCTGGCTGATTTTTTCGGCGTCGATCATTTTTTTGAACAGTTCGGTCAGGTCCACCGATTCGAAGTCGATGCGATCGTCATTCGGGTCCAGTTCCACCGGCGCGGCGGCCCGTTGGGTGCGGTTCTGCTTGGCCTTGGCTTTGGCGCGTGTGGCGCGTTTTTGCTGCTTGTTGGCGGAGGCCATGGGGGTCGTTCCGTATTTCGTTGAGTGGGCAAGTCCATCAGCTGCGTGGCACGCGCCGCCCGGGTGTGTCGGGGGCCAGTTCGCCGGTCTGCAGCCAGGACAATGCAATGGGCCATAGTGTGGCTTGGTATGCGCTGCGAAAAAAGGCGAAATGTCCGACTTCTTCTTCGCCGATGTCTTCGGGGGCGATTCGCAGGTGGGTATTTGTGCTGTGGGTGAAGTAGCCGAGCAGGCGCTCGATGGCGGCAATCGTACCGTATGGGTCGTCGCTGATGCTGATGGCCAGGGTTTTTGCGGTGACTGATGCAAAGGGAAGCCGGCCGGTTTTTGCGTGCATGAGGCGACCACTGGGCCGCGTTTCGTAGCGAGCCGTGGGGGTGCTCCAGTCGCGAACCACCGCAGCGGGCGTGTCCTCCAGCCAGCCGAGGCGTTTGCCGGGGAAGTAGCCGTAAAGCCGGGTCATCAACGGCATCACCACATGCCACTTGCCGAACATCCGCCAGCGATGGGCGGGCGCATAATCGCGCCAGTAAGCGAATTGCGCGCCGACTGTCACCAAGTGCCGAATCAAATGCCCGGACGCTCCCAGACCCGCTGCACAGCCTCCAAAGCTGTGACCGACGACATCAATGGGCTGGCCTGGGAATTCGCGCTGCGCGCGCTTGAGCATCGCCTCGAAATCCAGCGCGCCCCAATCGGACCATGACGCCTGCAACCCTTTCAACGACGTTGGGCGCGACTCGCCGATGCCGCGGTAGTCATAGGTGATGACATCGAAATCGTTGGCGAACAAGTAGTCGGCGAAGCGCGAATAATGCCGGCAACGAACCGAGGTGGCCGCGTTGATGATGACGACCGGGCGCGCGCGGTCCTGAGAGGCGTGCCGCCAAGTGAAGCCGCCGAGGATGAAGGCGTCTGCGGCGGGCTCCTTGAACGGTTCGCCAGCAGTATCGGTGGTCAGCGACAATTCGATCTGAGTCGGCGCCAGTGAAGGCATGTCCTGCAAATTCATCGGCTTTGGACCTTTGCGGGTAGTTGCCAACGATAGTCCTCACACCGCGTGTGAACAATCCGCCCGTGTTTATCAGGGGATCAGATCAAGCAGTCGCTCCTCGATTGCCGCCCGTTCTCGATCCAGCTCAGCACGTAGTTCATCTTCGCTCGGCAGCACTAGTTTGTATTTGCTGGCGAACAGCTGATTTGGCGTTCCAGAGCTCGGCTTGACCAGTTTTGGTTGGCAGACTCGTCCATGTACCACTTGCGCGCCTTATCGCTGTCGACTCGCAGCAGCCTGCGGTAGTGGGTCCAGCTCAATTCGAGACGCAGTGCGTCTCGAATTGGAAACGCCTGATAAAACAGGCGCATTTTTCGCAAATTGGTTTCGTCAAAGCCTTTCCCGAACTCCGCTGTCAGTACCTTCGCCAGCGTAGACAGCAGCTGTTTGCCATAACCCGCCCGTCGAGCCCCCTCCTGCTCAAACTCGACAATATGCCTTCCAATCTGCCAGCAGGTTTGCACCTGAACGGTATCGACCGCTCGCAGCACTTTCTGGCGCGCCTGACGTATCAATTCGCCAAGGTTGCCCACCAGAGAAGCGAGTTGTGGGTCTTGGGTGTTTTCGGTTTTGACCATGCTCCTGAAGTCTTCCGCAGCTGGAGGAACAGGCGAAAGAGGATGGCAAAAGAGTGCAGGGCGGTGATGCAGGGCGCGGCCGGGATATCCGCAGGAAATGCCGGATTCGTTTTGCAGGAGCAATCCGACTGAAATGCGTGCTTGAGGAATACAACGTGTAGTCCATTTCGCAGTGAGCCCAAGTACCAATCAATCTAAAACTTGAGCATCCAGCGAGAAATCCAAAAGGAGTAACGATTGGGTTCCGTGGAACCCGGGAGCCACCATCATGAAGTCCATCCATTCCCTCATGTTTTCCATCGCCACCATCGGTGTGCTGATGTTTCCCGCCATGTCAGGGGCCGCGAGCCTGGAGCCCATCGACAGTACAGGCGTGCAGATTCAGCGCCAGGAACAGAACGGGATTACCTATCTGTCCGGCGGTATTGGCGAGGATGAAGCGAAGGCCATTCAGCAAGCGACCGGCTACAACCTGCACATGACCTTTTCCATTGGGCCGGAGGGCAAATATGTACCGGATGTTGAATTGGTTATCCAGAGTGCTCAAGGTCAATCAGTGCTGACACTCAGTCAGGCAGGGCCTCTGGTTTACGTCCAGTTACCGGCCGGCAAGTACACCGTGGTCGCCACCCGTAATGGTGAGGAAAAGCGTGACACGACAGATGTCGGCAGCGCTGGCGTGCGTAATCTGGTGTTCAACTGGAAGGGTGATGAGTGACGGTGGCAGTCCTTCGAGACTGCCCCTCGCCAGTTGATCAGGCTTGCGTCGTCTGGCCACGCAGGATCAGTTGTTTACGCTGCTCTTCAGGCAAGTCGTTGATGCAGTAGTTCACGTAAAAAATGTTCAGGAAGAAGGTATAGAACCCGTTCATTCGCAGGTCGATTTTGTGCTCATTGAGGGCGTATTCCGACAGTGCGTTTTTTGCCTTGAAGGCCCATACGATGTACAGCGCGTTCAATGCGATCAGCAAAATGCCGGAAAGCGAGTCGAACAACACGTCACCCAGGTTCGACAACGCGCCGCTCCAGCCAAGGCAGACGGCGACCCAGATGACGTAGGTGTCGTCGACCACTTTGATTTTCGTGGTTTCGTTGATCTTCTGGTTGCTCTTGTACAACCACAACAGCAAGTAGATCCCGGCGGTCGCAATCGACAGCAGGACCATGTTCAAGGTTTTGGTGTTGACCTTGTCTTTCAGTTCATTGATGTCAGACATAACTGTTCCATGTTCAGGACTTTCGAGAAGGGAGCGTGCCTGGAAGGCTGGCTTCGTGTCGTCGAACAGGGGAGGGCAGTGTTTTGCGGGGAGGGGTGAAATGCACGCACTCCTTGCGCTGTCTCTATCCTGTATCGGCTGATTCGGATGCGGGGCATCGGGATCAATGTCGGCTTTATTCCATGCACGGGGAAAATAATAGCATGGTGCCATCATCGAGGCGGCGTACTAAAGCGTGATTGTTTTCCGGCAGCTGTGCTGCGGTGGATTGTCGTTATCAAATCCCAGGCATAAAAAAACCCTGAATCTTGCGATTCAGGGTTTTCGGTATTTGGTGCCCAGAGACGGAATCGAACCGCCGACACGGGGATTTTCAATCCCCTGCTCTACCGACTGAGCTATCTGGGCAACGGGGCGCATTAAACGGGTTTTTCGGGGGGTCGTCAAGCAAGTTTTCAAAAAAAATTTAACTATTACCGTCGCTTACGTTCCGACCCCCGATAAATCGGGATTATTCTGCCGGCGGAACGTAGCCGTCAGCCTTGGCGTATTCCTCGCCAGAGAAGTACTTGTCCATCTCGCCCTGAAGGTATTTGCGGTCTTCGGCGTTCATCATGTTCAGGCGTTTTTCGTTGATCAGCAGGGTCTGGTGTTTCTGCCAGTCGGCCCAGGCCTTGGCCGAGACGTGGTCAAAAATGTCCTGACCTTTGGTGCCCGGGAATGGAGCGCGCTCCAGGGCGGGCAATTCTTCTTTGTACTTGCGGCACATGATAGTGCGGGTCATGACAACTCTCCTGCGTTCAATACGGCGGCCGCGCGTTCGAGCAAGGTTTTGACCGGGGCGGCAAGGCCCAGGCGCGGCGGGGTGGCGAGGTTATACCAGAGCCAGTCGGCCTCGGCCACGTGATGGCCGGCCTCCTGGACCTGAACCAGCCAGGGTTCGATGGACAACTGGAAGTGGCTGAAGGTGTGGACCAGACTCGGCAGCGCTTGTTGCGTGCCCAGTTCCAGCGAGTGCTGCGAGGCCAGATGTTGCAGGTCGTCGAGGTCATCGAGTTCCGGCAGGCTCCACAGACCGCCCCACAAGCCCGTAGAAGGCCGGCGGTAAAGCAGAATCGCGCCTTCGCCGTTGGCGAGCATCGGCATCAACGTGCGCTTCTGTGGCACGGTCTTGCGCGGCTTCGGGATCGGGTAGCGGGTTTCCAGGCCAAGCATGTGCGCTTCGCAGCCCTTTTCCAGCGGGCAGAGCAGGCAGCTCGGTTTGCTGCGGGTGCAGAGCGTGGCGCCCAGATCCATCATCGCCTGGGTGTAGGCGTTGACCCGATCATGCGGCGTGAAGCGCTCAGCGTTCGCCCACAGCTGTTTGGCGACCTTCGGCTCGCCCGGATATCCCTCTTGCGCGGTAAAGCGCGCCAGCACCCGTTTGACGTTGCCATCAAGGATCGGCGCCCGCAGGCCCATGCTCAGGCTGGCGATGGCGCCAGCCGTGGACAGGCCGATGCCCGGCAACTCGACAAGCTTTTCGACATCTCGCGGAAACTCGCCGCCGTACTCGGCCACGACGATCTTTGCGGTTTTCTGCAAATTGCGTGCGCGAGTGTAGTAACCCAGGCCGGTCCATAAGTGCAGCACTTCGTCTTCCGGCGCGGCGGCCAGGGCCTCGACCGTCGGCAGCGAAGCCATGAAACGGTCGAAGTAATTCAGCACGGTGCTGACCTGGGTCTGTTGCAGCATGATCTCCGAGACCCACACCCGATACGGCGTGATGCCTTGTTGCCAGGGCAAATCGTGGCGGCCGTGGCGGTCGTACCAGTCCAGCACCGCCGTTGAAAACTGCTCGGCTCTCATCGCTTGAACAGCCCCTTCAGCGCGTTTTTCAGTTCAGGGCTGACCTTGTCGCCAAGCTTCTCGTCGATTTTTTCACTGATCCGCTCGCCCGCCAGTTTGCTCGCGACCTCGCCCATGCGTTCGTTATCGAGACGGCACGCCTTGGCGCCCAGTTCCAGCGGGCCACGGCAGCGCAGCGGCCACTCTATGCCGACGAACTTCTCGCCGACCTGGCAGGCCGGGTCCGGCATGTCGCTCTTATCGCCTTCGACGATCACGCCCACGCGATAATCCATGCCCAGTACTCGCAGGTCGACGTCGCCGTCACCTTTGACGGTCATGCCCGGGATGCGCACTTTCAGGTCTGGGTTGCTGGCCACGCCGTTGCGGAAGGTCAGGTTACCGTTGAGCTCCTGGAACGGTGTGTCCTTGCCCCGTGGCTCGCCGCTGAGGCTTTTGCGGTTGAGTGTGGCGATGCCTTTGCACAGTTGTTGTTCAAGGTTGGCGTTGAGCAGCACGCCGTTGTTGATGACGAAACTGGCGTTGCCGTTGAGCGTCTCGATCAGCGCTTGCTGGCTGTTGCCGCTGCCGGTCAGCGCGCTGTTGAGCGTCACCAGGCCGTTGACCGGTGGATTCTTCCCTTGGCTTTCAAGGATTTTTTCCACGGGCACTTTGGTGATGCGCGTCTGCATGTTCAGCGCCGGTACTTCCTGGCGCACGTCCAGGGTGCCCTTGGCTTCGAAGTTGCCGCCGTACAGGTCGCCGCGCAGTTCCTCCAGAGTCAGCAGGCCGCCTTGGCCAGCGGCCTTGAGCGTTGCGTTCTGAATCGGCAGTTTGTCGAGGGTCAACTGGCCGAAGGTCAGGTCGGCCTGTACGTCGAGTTTGCGCAAGCGTTCTACCGGCAACAGGCGTTCTGTACTCCACGCAGTTTTGGTCGGTGCGGCGGGCAACGGTGTGCTGCCGGCGCCCGCCATGGCGTCGGCTTCGGTGCTGGCGACTTCGGCCTGACGCACTTGCGTCGCGCTACTGGCTTCGGCGGACTTGGGTGGCAGATAGCGGTCAACGTTGAAGGTGTCGGCCTTGAGGGTTGCGCGCAGCGATTGCTTGGCGAAGTCCTCGACGGCGATGCGGCCACTGAAGCTGCTGTCGTCGACTTTCAGGTTGATGTTGTCGAGCGACAGGCTCGCAGGCGTGCCCGCCAGACGGCTGACCAGCTCGACTTTGCTCAGGCTGCCTTCGGTCATGGCCGGGAGTGTCTGGCCGATGCTGTCGACGAATTTCGCCAGGTCGAACTGGGCAATCGAAATGCCGCCGCTGATTTGCGGCGTCTTGTCGAGGTCGTTGACCTTCAACTCGCCCAGTGCGCGCATTTGGTTGGCAGAGATCTTGATACCGGTCCATTCGGCGACGTTCGCGGCTTTATCCAGCAGCAACTGGCCTTGGGCAGCGAAGGTCATGGTCTTGCCTTGCAGCGGATCGCCGGCGACTTCGCCGGAGAGCTTCATGTCCTCGAATTTGTAGCGCTGCAAGGCGCGTTCGAAACGCAGCTCGCCATTGAGCTCGGTGCGTACCCGCAGGACCGGCTGATTGGTGCCGAGGAACGCGGTGAGTTTGACCGGAATGTTGGTCGAGTCGTGGACCGGGCCGGTGCTCAGCTGGATGCTTTCGGCGCTGAACTGCTTGCCTGTCTTCTCGTCGTTGTATTCAACGCGGGCGTTGTTGACGGTCAGGCTGTCGATGTCCAGGCGAATCGGTTGGGCCGGTTTTTCCGCCTGGGCGGTAGTGGTCGGCGCAGGCGCAGGTTCGCCAGCAGTAGCGGCTGGCGTGGCCGGGGTGACTGGCGCCGGGGCCTTGCCGATGTCTTCCCAGTTGCCGTGGCCGTCCTTGTCGCGGTTCAGGCGCAGGTTAAGGCCTTCGACGCGCACGTCACTCATCTGCACTTCGCGGCGCAGCAGCGGCAGCACGCGCACAGACAGACCCAGCATCTGCAAGTCGGCGAACGGTTCGGTGGGTTTGGCCAGGGTCGCGACACTGGCTTCGTGCAATTCCAGGCCAAGCCACGGGAACAGGCTCCAGCCGATATCGCCATTGAGCGTCAGCTCGATGTGGGCCTTGTCGCGGGCAATCTGGCGAATCTCGTCTTTATAGTCGTTGGGATCGAAGAGGTGGGTCAGGGCAAAGCCCAGCGCCACAATGATCAGCAACAGCCCGAGAAGCACCAGACCCAGGATTTTGCCGAACGCTTTCATGGGCGAGTCCTTGTAGTTAGTCGAATTCGAAATTTAGCCGGGGAGTATAGCGCTCCGAAGCGGACGACCGGTCAGCGATCACGTCGGCAGCACATCCAGCGGCACTTTCAGCTTGGCGGCCAGTGCCTGAGCTTCGAGATGCCCGGCAGGTGCCAGCAGACGCAAGGTCACGCCCGATTGCGAAGCCATTTTCCGCGCTTCGTCCACCATTCGTTCGGCAACGCCACGGCGACGGGTAATTTTTCGCACGCAGATTTGGGACAAGTGCCAAACGTCGTGGTTTCGTTGCAAGCGAGCCGCGCCGAGCAGCCGATCATTGAAGCGTCCGGCGATCAGCGAACCGTCTTCCAGGCAGCTTTCGATCAGCTGCAAACCCCCTGAAAACGGGGCGAACAGCCAGTCCGGAGCGTCGCGGTAAATTTTTTGCAGGTCTTGCTGATCCTGATAAGTGGCTTCGTGCAGCAGCTCGACAATGATCGGCATAGCGGTTCCTTCAGTGGTACGAGAACAGATGACTTACACAAAGGTGATATCACTTTGGTTTTTCTGTCACGTACAGATGGTAACCTCTGCCGGTTCGTCCGTCCTTCTGCGACGTGATGTCGCACCAAAATGGAGCTTCACCCTGAAAAAGACAGTCATGCGTGCGCATAAGGCTGGGGGTGAAGAGTGGCTGGCGAACCATACTAATAATTGGGGGATACACAATGACCACGAGTATCACGGCGGATGGCTTTACAGCCAATCAGCCCGGGTTCCTGTCCAAGGAACGCATCATCGCCAAGCCCGGTTTCAACCGTTGGCTGGTACCACCGGCCGCACTGGCCATCCACCTGTGCATCGGCATGGCTTACGGCTTCTCGGTGTTCTGGTTGCCACTGTCCAAAGCCCTGGGCGTGACCAAGCCGGTAGCCTGCGCGCCGGACATGAGCTTCATCTCGCAAGTTTTCTCGTCGCAATGTGACTGGCCGATCTCGATGCTCGGCTGGATCTACACCCTGTTCTTCATCTTCCTCGGCTGCTCGGCAGCGATCTGGGGCGGCTGGCTCGAACACGCCGGGCCTCGCAAGGCTGGCGTTGTATCGGCACTGTGCTGGTGTGGTGGTCTGCTGATTTCGGCGCTGGGGATTTATACCCACCAGATCTGGCTGATGTGGATCGGCTCCGGGGTCATTGGCGGTATCGGCCTGGGGTTGGGTTACATCTCGCCGGTGTCGACCCTGATCAAGTGGTTCCCGGACAAGCGCGGCATGGCGACCGGCATGGCGATCATGGGCTTCGGTGGTGGTGCGATGGTCGGTGCTCCGCTGGCCGCAGCCCTGATGGGCCACTTCGCTTCGGCAGACAGCGTCGGTGTGTGGCAGAGCTTCCTGGTGATGGCAGCGATCTACTTCGTGTTCATGATCGGCGGTGCACTGTCCTACCGCGTGCCGCCAACCGGTTGGAAGCCTGAAGGCTGGACCGCTCCGGCGAAGAAAGCTTCGAACGCGATGATCACTCACCGTCACGTCCACGTGAATGTGGCGTGGAAAACCCCGCAATTCCGTCTGGTGTGGCTGGTGCTGTGCCTGAACGTGTCGGCGGGTATCGGCATCCTGGGCATGGCTTCGCCGCTGTTGCAGGAAGTGTTCGGCGGTAAATTGATCGGTGTTGACCTGCCGTTCGGTCAGTTGGACGCCGGGCAACTGGCTTCTATCGCGGCGATTGCGGCCGGTTTCACCGGTTTGTTGAGCCTGTTCAACATTGGTGGCCGGTTCTTCTGGGCATCGTTCTCGGATTACCTGGGCCGTAAAAACACCTATTTCGTGTTCTTCGCCCTGGGCTTTGCTCTGTACGCGCTGATCCCGAACCTCGGTCACCTGGGTAACGTTGCGCTGTTCGTGGCGGCGTTCTGCATCATCCTGTCGATGTACGGCGGTGGTTTTGCGACCGTGCCGGCTTACCTGGCGGACCTGTTCGGTACGCAAATGGTCGGCGCGATCCACGGTCGTCTGCTGACGGCGTGGGCGGCGGCGGGCGTGTTGGGTCCGGTGTTGGTGAACTACATTCGTGAGTATCAGTTGAGCATCGGCGTTGAGCGCGCCGCGGCTTACGACATCACCTTGTACATCCTCGCGGGCCTGCTGGTGCTGGGTTTCCTGTGCAACCTGATGGTTCGCCCGGTGGCCGACAAGTACTTCATGACCGACGCCGAACTGGCTGCCGAACAGGCGCTGGGCCACGACAAGGGTGCTGATGCCAGCACCGTGCTGGAGTGGAAAGCGGCGCCGGGCACCAAGCCGTTGGCGATTGCTGCGTGGCTGGTGGTGGGTATTCCGTTGGCGTGGGGTGTCTGGGTGACCCTGCAGAAGACGGCGGTTCTGTTCCACTAAGTAAAACGCACTGCCCCTGTGGGAGCGAGCCTGTTCGTGAATGCGGTCTGACAGTCGACAGAGATGTTGAATGTGAAGGCCCTTTCGCGAGCAGGCTCGCTTGTATGTTTAGACTTGAAGGGGTGGGTGGGACTAAAGCTCGTCATCTGACTCTAACCAGTACAGACCGTGGGAGACTT